>NZ_JAILWF010000005.1 GCF_025699065.1 Nitrosarchaeum sp.
TGATTAGGTTTGTTTTGATTAGGTTTGTTTTGATTAGGTTTGTTTTGATTAGGTTTGTTTTGATTAGGTTTGTTTTGATTAGGTTTGTTTTGATTAGGTTTGTTTTGATTAGGTTTGTTTTGATTAGATCTTTCATTTCGAAGTGATTGATATAATTTGTAGGCTTGATCAACATTTGAATTTCCATGTACAATAGATCTGACTGCTCTAATCATTGCTACTGGATTATCAGATTGCCAGATATTTCGGCCCATATCAACACCTACTGCACCACCTTTGATTGCATTGTAAGTTAATTGTAAAGCATCTCTTTCAGGAATCTTTTTTCCACCTGCAACGATTATTGGGACTGGACAAGATTGAACCACTTTTTCAAAATTTTCACAATAGTATGTTTTAACAATATGAGCGCCTTGTTCTGCAGCAATTCTACATGCCAATGAAAGATACCTAGCATCTTTACCAAGTTCTTTACCTACTGCAGTAACTGCAAGCACAGGAATTCCGTATTCTTCAGCTTCATTAACTAATTTTCCAAGATTTACAATTGTTTGATGTTCATATTTTGAGCCAACAAAGATAGACATTGCAAGGGCACTAGCATTTAGTCGGATAGCATCTTTGATACTAACAGTGATCTCTTCTTTTGACAAGTCTTCACCAATAATACTAGAACCTCCAGAGACACGTAAAACCATTGGTACATTAGTAGAGGTTGGAACTGAAGTTCGTTGTACACCACGTGTAAGCATTAATGAATCACAGTATTTCAGTAGTGGTGCAATTACTTTTTTTGGGTTTTCTAATTTTTCAGTTGGACCTAAAAAGTATCCATGATCAACTGCTAACATTAACGCGCGATTATTTTGTGGTTTAATTATTTGTGAAATTCTATTTTTTAATCCCCAATCCATGTATCTTCGTTTTTGAAAGAATAAAAATACCTTTCTTAAGCCTTTCTTATTTTGTGATAATTATTTTCATTGCATTATCTCCACTTTTAGCATGATCAAATGCTTTTTGAGACTCTGAAATTGTATATGTATGAGTAATCAATTGTTTCACATCTATTTTAGATGATTCTATCAGTTTTAGAGCTTCCTTAGTATCATTATCAGATGCAGCATAACTTGTTACCAGAGTAATTTCTTTAGAATAAATTTTATTCATATCTAAAAGGATTTTAGCGTCTTTAGAAGGAACACCAAACATCATAACAGCACCACCTTTTCGTACCATGTCTATTGCATCGTCTAATGCTTTTAGACTACTAGTTGCTACAATTGCAACATCTACACCACGTCCTTCAGTATGATCTAAAATTTTTTCTTTTCGTTTTTCGTCAAGAGAGTGGATTGAATCAGTAATGTTAAATTTTTTTGCAAATTTCAATCGAAATTCATTAACATCAAAGCAGAAAATCTTTGAGAATTTTTTAGATTTAGCAAGCATTACGTGCATCATTCCAGTAGGTCCAACGCCAAAAATAGCAACAGAGTCTCCTTCACGATAAGAGTATTTTGTCCATGCCCTAACACAACATGCTAATGGTTCAATCATTGCAGCTTCTTCAAAACTCATAGAATCAGGAATATTTAGTACACCGCCGTGTTCTACATTCCATTGTGGTACAACATACTCTTCAGATAAACCACATGGAGACAGATTTGTTTCATAATATTTTGGACACATTGTTTCATTACCATGATTACATAAGTGACAAGAGTAACATGGTACATGATGATGAGTAAATACTCTATCTCCTTTTTTAAATGTAGTAACATTAGGACCAACGTCCAGCACAATTCCTGCAGGTTCATGACCTAGTCGCATTGATGGTTGTCCATATTCCCCAAATACTTTTTCCAGATCAGACCCACAAATCCCACATGCATGCATTTGAACCAAAATATCACCAGAACTCAAAAGCGGATGGTCTGTTTCGTTGATTGAAATAACAGATGGTTCCTTAACAAATGCAGTTTTCATATCAAAACTTCAGAATATTGAATATAAGTAGATTAAATTACACACCGAGTATCTTTTTGAGCATTAATCTATAATCAACTTCAGATTTTTCACTTCCTGCTGAAGGTAACGCAAATACCAGAGTAGATTTTTCTGCGCGAAGTTCGGTTAGTTCATCACTGATAGATTCAGTCATGTCATCACTTACCAATACTAATCCAACGTCAGAATCATCAGTTAATTTTTTGATTTCGTCTAATGTCTTTTTAGGAGAATCGGATATAATTCCAGGTACACCAGCTAACTGAAAGCTCGTAACAAAGGATTTGCTTCCAACAGTAAATATCTTCACAGTACAAAATTTTGTTTATTCTAATTTAACCCTTTTTGGCAGGTAGTGGATCAGGAAAGATTGATTTAGCATAAGACTTCAAAGAAAATATGGTAGAAATCGACAATCAAAAAAACGTCTATCTATTCACACACGGACGAATGGATCTACAAGAAAAAGCAATCACAGCCCTAGTCTCAAAAGGATTTTCGAAGGAGAAAATCATAATGGCAGTACCAAACAAAGTTGGAAATGTTGGGGATTACATGGCTATGCTTTGGATGCCACCTACACCAGATCATATAAAAATTCAACATATAACCAAAGTTGAACAAGTAAAACCAGAAGGAATGATAGGGTTATGGAAAGGGGTTTCTAAAGATGATATCGATACTGTTTCACTAGGATAAATTTAAGAAAATCCAGCCCCAAACTCATCGCCTTTTTGAAGTGGATCACCAGAATCAGAATTTTTTAATTTTAAATAAAGTAGTGATTCGTAAACCAATTTTAATGAATCATCTTCATCTAGATTTGAATTTGATTTTACATCGTCTTTGTATTTTTGAAGTTTCTGAACATTTTGTTCATCAACAGAAATTCCATCAGATTCCATCATTGTTGCAATTTTTTCAATTAATGAATTGTATTGATTCTCATCCATAATTATTTGGTATTTTTTCCTGGTTATTAACAAGTTCTAATTCAGTATTATTATAAATCAGAAATCAATCCTGAAAGAAAAACACTATACTCATCATCAGAAAAGATAATTTTTTCAATTTTGTTTTCTCGTTGTGCTAAATACACAGATTCCAAATGATAGCAAGTTGTTTTTTCATTTAATCGTCCAAAATAATACCCATTGCATGAACAATACTCGGCATCAGGATCTAACCAATGTTCCTTGCTTTTTCCTACTACTGTCCAGATCTTTCTTTGACTTGGTTCAAAGAGATGTAATTTAACTCGATTTTCAGAAACAACAGATTTAATTCTCTCAGAATCTTTGTTCACAAGAATTTAATCCAAAGTCCATCGTATATCTTTGATGCCCAAAACTAGAATAATGTCATTAAAACCAATAATGGTTTTAGAAGGAGAAAAAAAGAACCTCATAATAACAGATATTCATATTGGTTTTGAAAGCATATTTGCATCAAATGAAATTTTTATTGGAAAGAATTCTTCTATCAATGAAACAATATCAGAATTATTAGATGTAATTGAATTAGAAAAGCCAGATTCTCTGATTTTACTAGGGGATGTAAAATCAAGTATTAAAAATATTTCAAAGAGCGAATGGGATGATGTTCCATTATTTTTTAAAAAAATCCAAGAAAAATGTCACATAACATTAATTCCTGGAAATCATGATGCAAATATTCAGAGACTCATTCCTGAAAACATTTCAATGATCAGTGCTACTGGAATGGTAGAAGAAAACATTTTACTTACACACGGACATACAATGCCTTCAGAGAATTTTTCTCATGTTGACAAAATTATAATGGGTCATGTACATCCAGTATTTTTTCAAGAGGATTCATTATTAAATGGACAAAGAGTCTGGGTGACAATGAAAACAGAAAAACAAAATATTTTTCCAAACAAATCGGGGGACATAGAGATTACGATAATTCCATCATTTAATAGATATTTTTATGCAACACATAAAAAAAAATATAAAAAATCCATTTCACCTATAATAGAAAGAATCAAACATGTATCAACTGCTAAAATAATTACGTTAGATGGAACAATTATTGGGGATGAATCAATGATTGATCAAGTGTTATGAAATATAGATCAAGAAAATATTTCAACATAAATGAAATTCAAAATAAAATTATAAAATTTATTTCTTAAGATTAATCAATTTTATCATATGGTTCTATTGGATCTCTGGTTGTTTTATTATCTTTAAGCCATTCCAGAGTCTTTACAAAAGAATCAGCAAGTTCAATTGTAGTAAGAACAGGAATCCCTAACTCCAAAGATTTTCGTCTAATTTGATATTCATCTTCGAGCATTCCAACATATTTTTCAAGTGTTGACGTACTTGGTATATTTATGATGAAATCGATCTTTCTATCATAGAGTAAATCCGCAATGTTTGGTTTTCTTGTAGGCTCTGATATTTTATGTACAACTTCAATATCACCTATTTTTTCTTCAAAAAATTCTGCAGTGTGTTCTGTTGCTACGATTTTAAATCCAAGACCCTTTAATCGCGCAATAGGTTGTAGTAATTTTTCTTTGTTTTGAGAGCCACCAACGGTTACCAACGCAGTACCTGTTTTAGGAAGAGTATACCCTGCAGAAGTAAGTCCTTTTGCTAATGCATCGTAAAAACTCGTACCAAAGCATGCAACTTCACCAGTTGATTGCATTTCTACACCTAATGTAATATCTGCTCCCTCTAATTGCATAAATGAGAACTGTGGTACCTTGATTCCAAAGTTATGGATTTTTTGCCATTTATTTTCAGGCATTTTAGGTAGTGGCTTACCTAAGATTGCCTTTGCCGCAAGCATAATTAGATTTGTCTTAACAAGTTTAGATACAAACGGCATAGAACGTGATGCTCTTATGTTTAATTCAATTACATAGACATGATCATCGTGGATTAAAAATTGTAAATTAAATGGCCCCTTAACATTAAATGTTTTTGCGATCTTTATAGAATATTCAGTTATGGTATCAATAGTTTTATTGTTTAATCGCCATGGAGGAATACACATCATAGCATCACCAGAGTGAACGCCTGCGCTTTCAATGTGTTCAACTATTGCTCCAATTATTACATCAGTGCCATTACTAATTCCATCAACATCAACTTCAAGTGAATTTAACATGAATTTGGAAATCACTACAGGATGATCAGGAGATACATCAGTTGCTTCCTTAACATATTTTTTTAGTTCATCTTGAGACCAGACAACTTTCATTGCAGCTCCAGACAACACATAGGAAGGTCTAACAATTACGGGGAATCCTACATCATTTGCAAAGTTTTTGGCTTCTACAACATTTGAAAATGCCTGCCATCGAGGTTGTTGAATGTGTAATTTATCTAATTCAGCACTAAATTTAGAACGGTCTTCTGCTCTATCAACATCATTTGCACTAGTACCCATAATGTTAACACCTAGTTTTGCAAGGCCCAATGTAAGATTATTTGCAGTTTGGCCTCCAACACATGTGATAATTCCTTTTGGGTTTTCAAATTCAGCAATATCTAAAATTCTCTCCAAAGTCAATTCTTCAAAATACAATCTACTGCAAATATCATAATCAGTTGAAACGGTTTCAGGATTACAATTTACTACTGAAACATTTTTTTCTCCATTTTCTTGCAAACCCCAAACCATGTTTACTGTGCCCCAATCAAATTCTACACTACTGCCAATACGATATGGTCCAGCACCCAATACAATTACTCCTTTTTCATCAGGATTAACGGTAATATCATTTTGATTTCCACCATATGTCAGATATAGGTAATTTGTGACCGCTGGCCATTCAGCTGCAAGCGTATCAATTTGCTTTACAGAGGGCAAAACCCCTGCTTTTTTGCGTATTTCACGTACTTCTTCAGGAGATTTATCTTTAGCACGAGCAATTTGCTTATCAGAGAATCCCAATTTTTTTGACTCCCAAAGTAAAGGAGTTGAAAGTTCTTCTTGTTTTAATTTAGATTCTACATCTACGATGTTTTTGATCTTTTCAATAAACCATGGATCAATTGAAGATAATTTGTAAATTCTTTCAACTGAAATTCCAATTTTGAGGGCAGCTGCAACATAATACAAAATCAAATCATCAGGATGAGATAGTTTATCTTCTATTTGCTCTTCATCAAATGTTTTCATGTTTGCTCTGTTTAAAACAAGTCCATCATTTCCAATGTCAAGCATACGTATTGCTTTTTGTAATGATTCCTCAAAGCTTCTTCCCACTGCCATAACTTCACCAACTGATTTCATTGTAGGACCAAGTTTTCGTTTTACAAGATCAAATTTACCAAAATCCCATCTAGGATGTTTACACACAACATAATCTAACGATGGTTCAAAACAAGCAGTAGTGGATTTAGTGATTCTATTAACTAATTCAGGGAGAGTATATCCCAATCCAATTTTGGCAGACATGTATGCTAATGGATATCCAGTTGCTTTGCTTGCAAGTGCAGAAGAACGAGACAATCTTGGATTAATTTCAATTGCAACATATCGGTCAGAATCAGAATCTAATGCATATTGAATATTACATTCTCCTACAATTCCAACATGTTTTGTAGCACGTAATGCTGCTGTTCGTAGCATATGATATTCGTGATTATTAATTGTCTGAGAAGGTGCAACGACAATATTATCACCGGTGTGAACTTTCATAGAAAGAACATTTTCCATATTACACACAATAACATTATTTCCATCCCAATCTTGCATTACTTCATACTCTATTTGCTTCCAATGTCCAATGTATTCTTCAACTAGAACTTGTCCCACAAGACTTGCACGTAATCCACGCTCTACAATTTCATGTAATTCAATTTCATTGTAAGCTACTCCACCACCCTTACCTCCAAGTGTATATGCTACTCGAATAATTACAGGATAACCTAGTTCCTGAGCTATTTCCTTTGCATCTTTAAAATTAGTAACAGTTCTACTTTTTAGAACTGGAACATTACATTGGGTCATAGAGTCTTTGAAGAGCTGACGATCCTCAGTTCTTTGAATTCCAGGAATTTGTGTACCTAATACTTTCACGCCATACTTTTGCAGTATACCTGCCTCTGCAAGATTAATACCACAATTTAGAGCAGTTTGACCACCATATGCCAGCATAATTCCATCTGGTCTTTCCTTTTCGATAACAGATTCTACATATTCAGTATTAACAGGTAACAGATACACATTATTTGCAAATCTAGTATCTGTTTGGATTGTTGCAATGTTTGGATTGATTAGAATACTTTGCAGTCCATCTTCATGTATTGCTTTGAGGCATTGGCTTCCGGAGTAGTCAAATTGACGGTCGTTTTTAGCGACTCTCGCCGGCTTCTCCGATTTTTATTGCCCCACTACCAAGTACAAGAATTTTTTTTATCGACTCATTTTTTGGCAGATTTGCCTTCCTCCATAAGGTTCTTGAGCTCTTCAAAGACGAATTTACAATCATAAGGTCCAGGTGCAGCTTCAGGATGAAACTGAACTGCAATACAATTTTGTTTTTTGTGTTTGATTCCTTCGACTGTTTTATCGTCTGCGTTTGTAAACCATAAAGTAAATTCAGATGTTTTCAATGATTCAGGAGTTATCCCATAACCATGATTCTGACTTGTAACATAGACTTGATTATTTTCCAAATTAACACACGGTTTGTTTTGTCCTCTATGACCATATTTTAATTTGTAAGTTTGCGTGTTGCCTGCAAGACCAATAATTTGTGCACCTAAACAGATTCCAAGAGTAGGAATATTTTTTTCAATTAATTTTTTTGCAGTTTCAATAGTATCTGGACAATTTTGAGGATCACCAGGACCATTGCTAATTACAACACCATTAGGATGATATGACATTATTTTTTCAAAAGAGGTATTCCAAGGCAATCTTATTACTTTGTATCCCAATTCACGGATGTTTCTTAGTATAGCATTTTTTGTACCAGTATCAATTACAACAACAGATTTTTCTTCAGAACCATAAACTACTTCTTGTTTTGTAGATACTACATCCATGAATTGTTCAGAATTATAATGAGTTGCATTTGCAAGTTGTTTTTTGACTTCTTCTACATTAATTTCAGTATCAGAGACTACCAATGCTGCCATTTTCACTCCACCTTGACGAAGATTTTTTGTTACTGCTCTAGTATCAATTCCTGAAATTCCAGGAATTTTTTCATTATACATCCACTCATCTAAAGTCATAGACATATTCCAATGGCTAGCAGATAAAGAAAGTTCATGTACAACTAAGCCACGTATTTGGATTTTATTAGATTCAAAGAATGTTGAAATTCCATCTTTATCGGTAAGTGATGGATCAGGAACACCATAATTTCCTACAAGTGGGTAAGTAAGAGTAAGAATCTGACCACTGTAGGATGGATCAGTTAGAGTCTCAGTATAGCCTACCATTCCAGTATTAAAGACAATTTCACCAAAAACAGTCGTAGAATAACCAAATCCTTTACCATCTAAAACCGTGCCATCATCAAAAATTAGCTTCCCAAACTTGTTTGCGTGGACTGATTTCTTTGTAGTAATTGTGACCCTCGACGAGTACTTTTGATTCTGGATTTAAGTTTTTTGAAGGTTGATCGCTAAAAAAATAAAATAGATCTTAAAGGGCGCGGAATTCTTCACTCCACTTGTGGTATGCACGTACCATCTCAAGTGAAACACTTGGTTTTCTTCTTTCCATTATTGCCTTAAAGTCAGCAGTTGTGAGTTCACGTGGTTGTATTGGATCTTCACCTTCTACTGGCTCATGATAATCAGGAGAATTGAATATTTCATGAACTGCCTTGATTTGTGCTGCCTGACATACATCTTTGATATCACTTGCACTGTAACCATCAAAAAGTTTTGAGAGTTCTGCCACATTAACTCTAACAGCATTTTTTAGTGGAGCTGTATATTGTTGAAATAGACTTTCTCTTGCAGCTTGAGTTGGAAGTGAAACATAAATTCTTTTTTGGAATCTTCTAAGAAATGGCCAGTCAAGACTCCATGGTTTGTTTGTAGCACCGATAACATATAACATCAAATCTTTACCTTTTCCATTAACACCATCCATCTCAGTTAAGAATTGATTTTTGGTTCTTACTTCTCCACCGACTTCACTATTTCTAGAACCTAAAAGAGAATCAACTTCATCTACAAAAAGAATAACAGGTTTACCTTCTTTTTCTGCATATTTTCTTGCCATTACAAATAATTTTGAAACATTCTTTTCAGCTTCTCCTAACCATTTACTCATCATAGATGCTGCATCAACATTAATGAAGTAACCGTCCATTTCATTAGCAGTTGCAGCAGCTAACATAGTCTTTCCAGTTCCAGGTGGACCATAAAGTAGCATTCCTTTTGGCCAGCCTAAAGGAAATAGGTCTGGTCTTTTTGTTGGATAAACAATGGATTCACGTAAAGCATTCTTTGCATCATCCAGCCCAATAACTTCACTCCAAGTAACATTAGGCTTTTCTTTCATTACAAGATCTTCAAAGTCATTTTCATCAGTTTGTCTTTGTACAGAAGCTTGTTGTTCTTTAGGAGAAGCGTTAGGGTCAACTGCAGGCTCGACACCGCGTGATTCTTGAAGTGCGGTTATTCTGTTATGGTATGAATTACATCTATCTTTGTAAATTGGATTAAGTTTGCTAGTAGGATAAAGTTGTATTAGTTTTACAAGCGCATCGATTGCATGTTGGTAATGAGTAATAGCCATGCCTCGTGCTCCTTGGGAGTCAAACTTGATTGCCTCAGAAGCATACTTGCTTGCATTATTTTCTAATTCTTGTGGTGCTAAACTCATCTATATCACTTGTACAGTATCCCCTTGAGATTTTTCTTGGTATTTGGAGGTGTTAATTGGTGTAGTAAAATTGGTTAAATTAAATGAACCATTTTTTGATTCAACATCAGATTCATCAAGATATGATTTTTCAAGATCAGATTTTTCTGAAATTTTTGAGTGCATATTTTTGACTTTGTTAATAGAATCTTCAGCGGATAAAATTAATTCAGAGATATCATCATCAACGCTTTCCATGGACTGGGCAGAGTCACCTATTATCGAAACAAAATGCTGTAAAATTAAACGCGTTTCTTTTTTATCTTCATATTTACAAAGCATAAAGTTAGCCAATCCAACAATTTTATTTATATCCTGTAATTCCTCCAAAGTTAATTTATCAATTTGAACGCCAGATGCAGAGAGTTTTTTTTCAATTTTTGCAGATATTGATTGAATATTAGAGATATCTTTTGGTAAATCAGTTTTAGGGTTAAGAAAATTCAAGTATTGCATACTTTAGAAAAATCAAGATTAGGATACTGCTTATTTATTTTAGAGTCTACCATCAATTTTACTTCATTTAGGATCAAAGATGATTCAGTATTTGACTGGCTAAAATCAAATCTAGCCTCAGTAAGAATTGCAGAATCTAAAATAATACTACCTAAATGGACTGATAACTCTGAGAGATTTTTACTGCAAATAGGAAATAAAGTATAAAGCTGAGCGCTGACAGTTCGCATCATAGGGATTAAAGGTAAAAGTTTAGGAATACTGGTAATACCAGAGATAGAGTTAATTTTCTTGTGTATTTTAGAGAGAATTTCTAAAGAAAATGAAATGGTTCTTTCAAAATCAAGTGCTCTAACACATGTATGGTCATCATTATCTAGTTCTAGATATACTCGGTTTGATTTTTTTATCTCTGCCTTTTTTCTTTTTAAAGTATCCATTATATCACACAGCAAATAATTAGAATATTCCAATCTAGGAACAATAGTAACAGTTTGGGATACGCTAGAACTTTCGTTTCTAACTAGATTAGGATTAACCATCATGCCATATTTTCAACATAGATTTGATATTTCAGGACGGTGTCACAATTTTACCAGTAACCGCAGTAACACCACCAAAGAGTTACAATTTTGAATTTTTTTTGAGTATTTGTGTAAAGGAATTTAGCTTTCAATATTACCTAATCAGATGTAAATGAGAATTATGGTAAATGAGCAAGCATTAACTGTAAGTCTTGAAGAATTTGGACTAAGCAAATACGAGGCTCAGGCATATGTTGCCCTTATATCAAAAGGCACGATATCCGCAAGCGAGCTTGCATATTATTCAGATCTTCCAAGAACCAAGATATATCCAACTCTATTAAAGCTAGAAAGCAAAAAATTAGTTATTATCTCAAAAAGCAAACCAATTATGTGTACAGCAACTGCACCTGAAGACGCTTTTGATTCAGTAATTCATGAACAAATTAACAAAGTGAATGCAATGAATGCTTTGATTTCAAATTTAAAAAAGGCAAGTGAGGAAAGCAGAAAATCAAGAGGATCAGAAGAAAAAAGATATGTCCATATTAGCGCAAACAACGTACTTGAACAATTAAAAATGATGGTTGATGGATCAAAATCTTCCATCAACATCATGGTTGATCAGTGGGGTTTGGGGTTACTTGCAGAATGTAAAGAACAATTACTTTCAGTGCTGCGTAGAAATTTAGAAGTAAAATTATTGTTACCGTCAACTCAAATTGGTTCAGAATCATACAGAGCAATACCAAACGAAGTAAAAATTAGATCATCAGATATTATACAAAATTGTTTTGTATTTGATGAAACAGAGGTATTAATGATTGATGATGAAAATGGAAAAGGGGCAATATTTTCATCTACTGAAGTATTAGGAACAAATCAAAATAGAATTTTTTCAGATATTTGGAGAAATTCAGTTAAAACAGATGCTCTTGCAGATATGACAAAAAATGAAGCACAGGAAGTATACAAAATTATTCGAATTATAAATGAAAACGGATTGACATACATTCTAAATTCAATCATGATTTCAAAAAAACCTGATTTAGATATGCTCAAACTACTTGAGAAAAATGGGATTCATTTAAAAAATAAGTCATTAGATGAAATTATCGAAATTATTGATGCAGCATTACAAATTATGTGTTCAGGACATGTAAATTTTGATGCAAATACCAAAAACATAACAATTGAATCAAAATTAAACAGTGGGCATTCTTTACCATGGGCATATGTATTAGACGGTTGTCTTCAAAAACAAGGATTCAAAACAAGAACAATATATCAAAATAATCAAACAAAAGGCGAAAAGGTCACCATAAAAATAAGTAAAAACTAAAATCATCTGAATTAAACCATAATTCATGATAGAGGAAAAAATAAAATCAATTGGAATAAACATTCCAGTCCCGCCAACCCCTGCTGGTTCATATATCCCGCTAGTAAAAACTGGGAATTTGTTATATGTTTCAGGACAAATTCCATTACAAGATGGAAAAGTAGCATTTACAGGAAAAGTGTCAGATGAAAATATTGAAACTGCACAAAAATCAGCAAGAATTTGCGCAATAAACATACTAGCACAATTAAAAAAAGAACTAGGAGATCTAGAGAAAATTTCTAGATTTGTAAGACTATCCGGATTTGTAAATTCAGTACCAGAATTCACACAACATCCAAAAGTAATCAATGCTGCATCAGATTTACTTTATGAAATATTTGGTGATGTTGGAAAACACACCAGAATTGCAGTTGGTGTATCAAGCTTGCCACTCAACTCAATGACAGAAATAGATGCAATAGTAGAAATTAAATAAAAAATAATTAAATTTTGAAATTTAGTTTAATTTTTTATTAAATTCTGTAAGGAATTTTTTAATTTTGGGTTTTGGAATTACTGCGCCACATGCTTTATCATGTCCTCCACCAGAGCCTCCAAGTTCAGTTGCAAGCAGATTAACAATTTGACCCAAATGAATTTTACAAGATTTTGAACCTCTAACTGAAACAGCATAGATGCCGTGATCAATTCGTTCTTTGTATGCAACTCCAACATCTTTTCCAGATAATCCTAAAACAAAATTAACTGCACCACTTGCTCCAGAGTCCATAATTTCCATATATCCAATATTTTTCATGGTTTTCATTCCTTTTTTGACTTTGGCAATTATCTGAGCTAATTTATCAACTTGAATTTGTGCAAACTCAAAAGTATTTGGAATTTCATGGGGGAATTTAGATTCTGCCAATTCCTCTACTAAATACAACAAGTAATCAGGATCTTTTTGATGTCCCACTATGTTGTAGGTAAGAACAGTTGCGTTGATTAAAGCAAATTGTCTATCATAGATTTGAAGTAATTTGGAACCAATTGGCCTATCTTCCATATAATCGGTAATAGCTGCACATGCTGCAATGAATGGAGAATGATCAGAGAGTTTTGATTTAAATGCATTGTAGACTTGAACTGTGGTACATTCGTTGATGTCATGAATCATTTTAACTTTAATTTTTTTTAGAGCTTTTGTAATTTCTGGATCAATATCATGATGATCAATATAGGTTACAGATACACGATTCTTTTTTAGAGTTTTTAGTAGTTCAACAAACTCATCTTGATTCTTTTTGCTCAGGCCTAAATCACAAATGTATAGGGACTTTAATTTTTCATCTGCACAAACTTTCTGTATAGCTTCCATCTGACCTGGATAATCAACTAAAACAGAATCACCACCAAATGCTTGTCTAATCAAAGCTGCTGAACTAATTCCGTCTGCATCTTCTTTATGAGATATGCAGATTACTTTAGTTCTTTGTTGAGTAGGTTTTGTTTTTTTCACTATTTTTTTCTTTGTAGGTTTTACAGTTTTCTTTGTCTTTGATGAAACCATTATTGTCGATTTACTTATATGCCTCATTTAAATCAAGAATGAAATCTACTGAGATTCACGTGATTCTTGTTTTATGCTTTGATTTGCTAAAGATGTTGAATTTACAAATGCATCATAAAATGATACGCCATCTAGTTGAGTTTGAATGTCAATCTCTTGAATTTTTAGCAATTCGTCTCCAGATGCAGTTAAAACAAGATTATCGAGTTTCTCTAAAAGTTCTCTTTCTGAAGGGTTCATAATTTTTATCAAAAAATAATCATTTATGAGCCAGAGTTGTCAGATTAGACTAATTACTAAATTTCATAGACGTGTTTTTCGCATAAATATAATAAAAGATTTCACAAAGTAAAGATGTGGAGACAAAAAACATAGGCTTACGTGGAATTGAGGTTGCAGATACCAGAATCTCAAACATAGATGGAGAAAAAGGCAAGCTGATTTATCGTGGCTATGACATATTAGAACTCACAAAAAGATCAAGTTTTGAAGAAACAGCATATTTGTTATTGCATGATGCTTTGCCAACCAAAGAGCAATTGTTAGAATTTAAATCCAAATTAAGTGATGCCAGATGGATTACAAAAAGAATGCAGATAAACATGGGAAATTGGAGAAAAGATGCAGATCCTATGGACATGCTACAAGCATTTGTGGCAGCACTAGCTGGGTATTATGATGAAGAATTTGCAACTAAAGAAGCAAGTTATGACCGAGCAATCAACCTAATTGCTAAAGTACCAACTATAATTGCGAGTTGGCAAAGAGTAAGAGACGGATTAGATATAGTAGATCCTGATCCAAATTTAGATCATGCGGCAAATTTTTTGTATATGATGTCAGGTGAAAAACCAGACGACGAGATTGAAAAGATTTTCGATACTTGTTTAATTCTTCATGCAGAACATACGTTTAACGCATCTACATTTGTTGCAAGACAAGTTGCATCAACTAGAGCGCATATGTATTCAGCAACAAGTGCAGCAATCGGTGCATTAAGTGGAGAACTTCACGGAGGTGCAAATACAGAAGTAATGAAGATGCTTTTAGAAATTGGTACAATAGATAATGTTGTTCCGTGGATTAAAGAAAAAATGAGTAAAGGTGAAAGAATTATGGGCATGGGTCATGCAGTATACAAAACATATGATCCTAGAGCACAGGTTCTTAAAGAATTATCAAGAAAACTTGCTGCAAAGACGGGAGACCCATGGTATGCAATTACAGAAAAAGTAGAAACAACTACAATTGAAGAAATGAAAAAACAAAAAGGAAAAGACATCTATCCAAATGTGGATTTGTACAGTGCATCTCTTTACTATATGCTAAAGATACCAATGGATCTCAATACACCAATTTTTGCAATATCAAGAGTAGTTGGATGGGCTGCACATATCATTGAAGAAAAATTTGCAGAAGCTGCACCAAAGCCTGCACTTTACAGACCAAAAGCAGTATACGTTGGAAAATATTGCGGACCAGAGGGTTGTGAATACAAATCTCTAGATTTGAGAAAATAGTTTTTAATTTCTAGTATTAAGCCATTCTTTTGCTTTAGAATTCACATCGTGTTTGTATAATACTTCAAAAACCATATCATAAAATGAGATACCTTTTTTCTGCGCCTGATCATCTAGCCAACGAATACCATCAGCAAGTTCAGGATCATATTCGGAAAATTCTACGAGTTCATCAACCATTTTTGAAAAGAATGTGTGTGACTCTAACATATGTTAATCTTTGAATCTTTGATCATAAGGGCGGGATTCAAAATATATAGACAAAAAACCACTTTTTGGTTGACAATTGGAGCATATTTTATTTTTTGACGGTAATTCAAAGAGAATTTCATGGGTCATTCAAACAGATAATTCAATTGTAGAACAAAAAAGAGAACATGCAGAAATTTACTTGGATAAAGTAACAAATCAACAATCAAAATACATCGGGTTACATATTGGAATATTTTGGGGAATTGGCACATTTATCATTAAAAATGAGGATATGGTAATAATAACAACTGACGATAAAACAGTGTTTGAGCATTTAATTTCAAATCAAAAAAGTGATGATGAATTCATTGAAAAAAGAACTTTTTTCATCAGACAATTAATTGAGCAAAGAAAATTAAAAATTAAATATGAATTAGTAGAACCTGAGAAAAATTTAGCTGCTAAAAAAACATAATGCAAAGGTGCTTAAGACCAAAAACGGGAGTTACTTGGTGACAGCTCCATCGCATTATTAATTTATGAAATGTATCAAATCATAAAAGAAATACTTGTTCAATATGATTGACTTTAGTTTAAATCAATTAAAGCGATCATATGAGATTTTCAACGTATGTTTTAGATTTGTGTAATTTTTTGAAGAAAGTCGCAGACATACATAAATTAAAAATAGTTAAAAAATAAGATACTACTCAAATATTGCAATTATTTCAAAATATGAACGTAGAAACAAAGATTAGATTTATTTAGCTTGAAAAAATCATGTGATCAATTATGGCAAACATAGACAAAGCAGCAATTGCATTTTCTATTGCAATTGTAGCTGTAGGTGTAGGTTTTGCCGCATATGCAGGATATGCGCAAGATATCGCTCCAGTTGCTAAAGCCCCAGTAATTGCAAATACTGAACCAAAAACACAAGTTGATCCAATGGCAAGCATTGCAGAAAAGGTGAAAAGCGCTGCGGCTACAACAGAAAAAACTACAGAGCTTAAAGAAGAGGTAAAGATGGAAACTGAACCAGCTCCACCAGTTGAAACTGAACCAGTTGAAACTGAACCAGCTCCACCAGTTGAAACATCTGAACCAAAAACAGTTAGCGTAATAATTCCAGCTGGAACTTCATCTCCAGGTTGTGAAACAACTAATGAGTGTTATACTCCAGCATCAGTTACAATCAATGTAGGTGATACTGTAGAATGGGACAATGTAGATACTGCTGCACACACAGTAACAGGTGGCAGTCCAGCTGATGGCCCATCAGGAGTATTTGACAGTAGTCTAGTCATGGGAAAAGCAAAATATTCACATACATTTGATAATGCAGGATCCTATGATTACTTCTGCATGGTACACCCATGGATGGTTGGAAAAGTTATAGTTAACTAAGCAAGAATATTTTCTTTTTTCTTATTTTATTTTATTTTTACGTATTGTTCTATTATATGCAACACCAAATCTATGAGTTTCATCTCTAGCATGTTGTAAAATTTTCAATGAGGGTTTATCTTTTGAAATAATAGTAGGATTTTTTTGATTTGGCATATACACTTCTTCATTTTCTTTAGCAAGTGAAATACAATCAAGATTCAATCCAAGTGATTGCAATGACTTTAATGCAGCGTTTAGTTGACCCTTTCCACCATCAACTAATATCAAATCAGGTAACTGTGAATTTTCTTCAAGTAATCTAAGATATCGCCGTTTGATTACTTCACTCATCATTGCAAAATCATCTCTTCCAGAAACTGTTTTAATTCTAAATTTTCTGTAACCAGATTTATCGGGTTTCCCATTTACAAATCTAGCCATTGAACCAACAGCAAATTCATCTCCATGATTTGAAATATCAAAGCATTCTATGATATTTGGCATGGTAGAGAGATGTAAAATTTCTTTTAATTCAATGAGACCTAAATTACTTCCTTTAGAATGAATTAAAGAAATATTTTTCAAAATTAAATCAACAATATTCTTTTTTTTACCACGTTTTGGATAAATTATTTTAACTGAAAAACCTGCTTGCTTTGAGAGTAAAGATTCTAAGAGTATTTTGTTTTTAGGAAGAGTACTTACGTAGATAAATTTTGGAATTTTGTGTACTGTATAATATTGAAATAAAAAATTTGAAAAATCATTATCCCCAACAAGATCAAAAAAGAACTTGTCACTATCACGCATTACTCCGTTTATCATTCTAAAATTCATCACAGTCACAGTTTGATCTTTATCAGCAATTCCAAAATACTCTTCATCTGAATTTTCAACATATTCCATTTTTTGTTTTGTTTGAAGACTGTCTAATCTAATCAAAGTATCTCGAATATCCTTTGCACGTTCAAATTGTTGGGAGGCAGCAGCCTGAGACATCTCTTCTTTTAATTTCTCTGTAAAGATCTGAGTTTGATTTTTTCCTTTTAGAACTTCTTCTAATGCAGATACATGATCGGCATATTTTTCCTGAGCGTCTTTAAATTCACATGGGCCTTCACAATTACCAAGATGATACTCAAGACATACTTTTTTTGGTAATTGTTTACAGATTCTAATTTGAAATGCTTTTCGCAGAGTACCAATTGTAAGCAGTTTAGAGCTTCCGTGCATAAACGGTCCAAAGATTTTACCACTGCCTAGAAACTTTCCATTACGAGTTCTTCGTGCAACTAGCAATCGAGGGTATTTTTCATCCGAAATTCTAAGGTAAGTATATCGTTGTTGATCTTTTAATTCAATGTTAAATTTTGGTCTGTATTTTTTTATCATGTTAGATTCTAAAAGAAATGCTTCACTTTCATTATCAGTTAATACAAATTCAATATCAGAAATATGTTCTACTAATTTTTGTGTTTTATAATTCTGATTTTTTAGAAAATATGATTTTACTCTATTTTTTAGATTCTTTGCTTTACCAATATAGATAATTTTTTCATCAGAATCTTTCATCAAATAAATTCCAGGATTTGAAGGAATGTGAATTTTTGAGATGTCAAAAGTCATTATTTTAGTCATCATTTGAGTAATTTTTTAAGATATTTTCCAGTATAACTTCCAGGAGCTCTTGAAACTTGTTCAGGAGTTCCAACAGTCACTATCTTACCACCTTCATCACCACCCTCAGGTCCCAAATCAATTAACCAATCAGAATTTTTAATCACATCCAAATTATGTTCAATTACCAATACAGTATTTCCTAAATTCACCAATCTATTTAGAACATCAAGTAGTTTTTGAACGTCAGCAAAATGTAATCCGGTAGTAGGTTCATCAAGAATGTAAAATGTTTTTCCTGTTCCTCTTTTTGATAATTCAGATGCAAGTTTTACTCTTTGGGCCTCTCCGCCTGACAATGTAGTTGATGACTGTCCCAATTTTATATATCCCAATCCAACATCATAGACGGTTTGTAGTTTTCTTTTAATTGAAGGGATATTTTCAAAAAATTGAAGCGCTTCGTAGACAGTCATATTCAAAACATCAGAAATATTTTTTCCTTTATACAAAACTGAAAGCGTTTCAGAATTGTAACGCTTTCCTTTACATTCATCACATTTTACATAAACATCAGACAAGAACTGCATCTCTATTTGTTTTACACCATCACCTTCACATGCAAAACATCTTCCATCAGCCACATTAAAAGAAAACTGGCCCAAAGAATATCCTCTTTCTTTTGCTAACTCAGTATTTGCATATAGTTCTCTAATAGGAGTAAAGGCACCAATGTAAGTTGCAGGATTAGAACGAGGAGTTCTCCCAATTGGGGATTGATCAATTGCTATAACTTTATCAATATATTCGAGACCTGAAATCCCACTATGAGATCCAGATTTAATATTGGATTTATAAAAATAATTTTCAAGGGATTTTAATAAAATATCATTAATCAGAGTGGATTTTCCAGAACCAGAGACACCAGTTACTGAAACAAACAAACCAAGAGGAATTTCAACATCAATACTCTTTAAATTATTTTCAGATGCGCCTTTAATTACCAGAGTTCCAGAACGATTACGAATTTTTCCATCAAGTTTTATAAGAGAATTATTTTTTAGATATTCTCCTGTTATAGATTTTTTATTATGAAGTATTTGTTTTACAGTTCCCTCAAATACTACGTTACCGCCATGAACTCCGGCGCCTGGACCCAAATCAATAATCCAATCCGAATTTCGCATAATTTCTTCGTCATGCTCTACAACAATGACCGTATTTCCTAAATCTCGCAGCTTTGTTAGCGTTTTAATGAGGCGTTCATTATCACGCTGATGTAATCCAATTGTTGGCTCATCAAGTACATACAAGACACCAGTAAGATTAGAACCTATTTGAGTTGCCAATCTAATTCGCTGAGATTCTCCACCAGATAGTGTTGAGCTTAATCTATTCAATGTAAGATAGTTTAACCCCACATTCATTAGAAATTCTAATCGTTCTTTGATTTCCTTTAGTACGTCTTTGGCGATGTATTGTTCATTCTCAGTTAATTGTAATGTAGAAAAAAAATCATAGCAGTGATCTATTGATAAGTCACATACATCCATTATTCCTTTATCATTGATTTTTACTGCAAGTGACTCTGGTTTTAATTTTTTTCCATTACATGCAGTGCAAGGGGTATCTCGCATGAATTGTTTTAGCCATTCACGTTTAGATTCAGAATCGGTCTCCATAAATGACCGCTGAAGATTGACAAGTACTCCTTCAAAGGCATCAGTGTATTGCCAAGATGAATCACCAGACTTTGATTGATATTTAAAATCAATCAAATCGTTTGAGCCATGTAAAATAATTTTAAGATGTTTTAGAGATATTTTTTCAATTGGGGTCATTAAATCAAAACCAAATTTTTTACCAACAGCTCTTAACGCTTGTTTTCTAAATGCAGAAAATCTTCCACTCCAGGGAACAATTGCGCCATCTAAAATGGATTTACTTTTATCTGGAATTACAAGATCTTCATCAAACTCCATCTTCACTCCCAAACCATTACATGCTTTACACATTCCAAATGGTGAGTTAAATGAGAAGGTTCGTGGTTCTAGATCACCAATTGTCAGACCACAGTAAGGGCAAGCATTATTTTGAGAAAATATCTTTTCAGATTTATCAGAAGAAACCATAACATCGCCTTTTGATGCTTTTATTGCAGTTTGTATTGCTTCAAAAAGCCTAGATCTTTCAGATTTTTCTGCCTGAATTCTGTCAACTACAATCTCAATATTATGCCATTTTTGTCTATCAAGTGGAGAAATTGGCTCATCAAGGCTTAAAATTTCCCCATTTAGGCGTATTCTAGAGTATCCATCTTTTTTTATCTGTTCAAATAATTTTTCATACGTTCCTTTTTTTCTTTGAACAATTGGAGATAAAATCAAAATCTTTTGATCAGCAAAATCTCTGAGAATAGAATCACAGATTGTTTCAACGGATTGACTGGAAATTTTTCGTGAACAATTCACACAATAAGGAATTCCAATTCTTGCAAAAAGTAGTCTCATATAATCATAAATTTCAGTAGTGGTTCCAACAGTAGAACGTGGGTTTTTGCTTGTTGTTTTTTGTTGAATAGATATTGCAGGCGAAAGACCTTCAATAGAATCAACATCAGGTTTGTCCATCATTTCAAGAAATTGTCTTGCATATGCAGAAAGAGATTCAACATAACGTCTCTGTCCTTCAGCATAAATCGTATCAAAAGCTAAAGTTGATTTTCCAGAACCAGATAACCCACTAATTACAACGAGTTTATTTTTTGGAATGTCTACATTAATATTTTTTAAATTATGGTGTCTTGCACCACGAATTTTTAATTTATTTTCTGCCATCTTTAAATTTGATCTCTTTTTCCAGTCTTTTTATTCTATCTCGGCATTCAATTGCTCGCTCAAAATCTAATTCTTCAGAATATTTTTTCATTTGGTATTCTAACTCGATAATATCAGTAGCAAGATCATGAGTTGATTTTAGTTTAGATTCATCTAATGTTGTAACTTGTTCAGGAACTGACTTTATGATAGTCTTGGGAGTGATGTTGTGTTCTTTATTGAATTGTATTTGTTTTTCTTTACGCCTTTTAGTTTCATTTATTGCATTAGACATGGATTTTGTAATAGTATCAGCATACATGATTACTGTTCCATTTTCATTTCTTGCCGCTCTTCCAAAAGTTTGAATTAAACTAGTAAAATTTCTGAGGAATCCTTCCTTGTCTGCATCAAGTATTGCAACAAGGGAAACTTCAGGAATATCCAATCCTTCCCTTAACAAATTAATTCCAACTAGAACATCAAATTCACCTAATCGTAGTTGTCGAATAAGTTCTGTCCTTTGTAATCCCTCGATTTCAGAGTGCATGTATCTTACTCTAACTTGCTTTTTGGAGAGGTACTCAGCTAGGTCTTCAGCCATACGTTTTGTCAAAGTTGTGACTAAAACGCGTTCATTTTTGACGGATCTTTTAGCAATTTCCTGGATTAAATCATCCATTTGATCTTTAGTAGATCTAATTTCTACAACAGGGTCTAATAGACCAGTTGGTCGTACTAGTTGTTCGGCAATTTGAGAAGATATTTTTTTCTCATAATCACTGGGAGTTGCAGAAACAAAAATAGTATTTTTTAGATAATCTTCAAATTCTTCAAATTTTAATGGTCTGTTATCATATGCGCTAGGTAAGCGAAAACCATATGTTACTAGTTGTTGTTTTCTTGAATAATCACCTTTGTACATTCCATGTAGTTGTGGCAATGTAACATGTGATTCATCAATAACAAGCAAATAATCATCACCAAAAAAATCCATCAGGCAAAATGCTTTCTCACCAGCTTTTCTTCCATCAAAATGTCTTGAATAATTTTCAATTCCTGAACAATAACCTAATTCTTCAATCATTTCTAGATCATATTTTGTTCTCATCTCTAATCGTTGTTTTTCTAGTTCGTTGAGTTCAGGTAATCTTTGTTTTAGTTCATTTTTGATTGAGAGGATAGCCTTTTCTCTAACATCTTTTGCTATCAAGTAATGTTTGGCTGGAAATATTTTCATCTGAGTTATGATACGTTTTTCTTTAAGCGAGATATTATCTAACAAAGTTATTTTTTCTACATCATCACCAAACATTGAAATTCGAACAATATCTTCAGAATATGCAGGAATGATATCTATAGTATCACCTTTTACTCTAAAATTTCCAGGAGCCACTTCAGTATCATTTCTTTCATATCGTGCATCAATGAATTTTTTTATAAGATCATTTCTTTTTATTACATCACCGGTATTAATTGTAATTGCCAGATCCTCCCAGTCTTTTGGATTACCAAGCGAGTAGATACAAGATACTGTAGACACAATAATAGTAGGCTCGCCAGATAGAAGCATTGCAGTTGCCTCTAAACGCAGTTTTTCAATTTTTTCATTAATCTGAGTATCTTTTTCAATATATGTATCGGTCTGAGGCAGATAACTTTCAGGCTGATAGTAATCATAGTATGATACAAAATATCCAACATTGTTTTTTGGAAAAAACTGTTTTAGTTCAGAATAAAGTTGTGCAGCCAAAGTCTTATTGTGAGAAATTACTAGTGTGTTCTTTCCAGTTCTTGCAATTACATTTGCAATTGAAAATGTCTTTCCACTTCCTGTTACACCTAATAGTGTCTGAACCGTTCCTTTTTTTACACCTGAAATTAAAGTGTCAATAGCTTGAGGTTGATCACCTGTAGGCTCATATTCAGATACAAGTTCAAATTTATGGATTTGTTGCAACAGTTACAATCGTCTAAAACTGAACTTATAGCTAACTATTCTCCAAGGGTTACCTACGGTACACCATAATTTAGCATATGTTAGCATTAGTACCAGATTTTGATTTTATTTATTAATTAAAAATCTAAAATTTAGTTAGGAAAAAGATTGCATTGTTTGCAATTGTAAGTTTGAGAACAGAACAAGCGATTGTTGTTCATCTAATTGTAGCGTGGAAGTGATAGAAATAGTCATATCAAAAAAGGTTGAAATTCAAACCACAAGATTTTACCAAACTGGTTCATCAACCATCTGCAATCCAGAACTAGTAATTTCAAATCCCATTATTTTCAAAGTTTCTTTTGCAGTTGGAGAATTTCTTTTTAGTATTTGTTGTGCCAAATGAACTCTACTTTCAGGACGCATGTTTTGTCCAATTTTGTATTTACCTGAAAGAACTTCAGGGATAACTTTGATAACTGCTACTGCATCTAAAACTCTCATAGAAGATTGGATCGGATCATATCCACCCTCAGGCTGATATTTTTTCATTAAGCCATTTAACGCAAGTGTTTTTTCTTCCTTGCTTGATACTAGTGATGCAGTACCTTTGATTACAACGCTGACATACAATGTATCAGCCAGAGATGCATCTTTTGGATCTTCAAAATATGAGGGTAAAAATTCCAACTCTCTATCAACTTCAAACCCAACTTTACAGTTTCTATTGATGTTATCTATTTTTTCACCTTTGATATGCGAATGCATGTATACAGAATTATTTAAAAAAACAAAATTCATTGGGATTATCTGAGGATATCCATTCTCATCAATACTTGAAATACGTCCAACATGTTCTTGATTCAAAAATTCTTTAATTTTTTGGGGTGACTTTATTTGTAAAATTCCAACTAGTTGCAATAAAAGCAATTCTACTAATAATATTATAAATCCAGATCATTAATCGCTAAAATACAAGGTAATTAAAGAAAATTATGGACGATCCATATCTGAATGAATTAAAAAATGAGTTCAAAAAATATTCCTCAGAATTAAAAATATTAAAAAAAAATCTCTTAAAATCAACTTCTCCAGAGGAACAATCAAAAATTATAAAAAAAATAGATAAAGTTGCCAAAGAGATGGAAAAAAATCAAACACAATCAGCTAAAGTAACAAAATCAAGATTAAAAGAAATCACTAGAACAAAAAAATTCTAAATGTGAAATAAGATTCCTAAAATATAGGATTAATGTAGAGAATAAGAGTTGGATGAAAAAGAAGAAGAATGGATGGAAGCAACAAATTTAGTGCTTAAAACACTTGAAGATTGGGGATCAAATTCAAAATTCATTTGGTTTAGAGAGTTACACAGAATTTCAGATGTTGACAAAGGGCAATTAAGAAATATTCTCAATGAATTAAAAAAATCAAAAGATGTAAAACAGATGCATGGTACAAATAATAGAATATTTTTTTGTCTAAGTAAATACTATACAAAATGCCATGATGCAGAATTTAGATTTAAAGGAAAACCAATAATGCTAAGAGATGGAAGTAAAGTCAAAGTAATTCAAGGTGAAACAAACGCAACTGCACGTACAAGAAAAAGAATTGAAAAACAACACAAAAAACGACAAGTGAGATCATACACTAGAATGAAAAGTAAAAACAGGCGACCACATAAATCATGATTTAATTTTGTGGAAGATTTTCTGCATTTCTGCGCATAAGATTGAATTCAGCACGTTTTAGTTTTGTAGATTCTGCAAGATCTTCAGTCATATCATAAAGATCATGGATTTCTAGATTTGAAACTATTTCATCTTCTTTTTGATCTTCCAAGTCCATCTCAATGTTAGATAAAATATCAATATTTTCTTCGAGAATTTTGATGCACTTTTTTATTGCCTCAGGAAGTTCGTCATCCATACCAATTAGCAAGTTATGGTATAGTAAATGATTTTCGATTTAAAACAGACTTATTTTTGGATTTGTTCACGCAGGTAAGGCATCACATGGCTTGCAAATTTATCAATTGAACCAAAGTAATTCTTACCCCAGAATCTAATTACGAAATGATTTACACCTGCTTTCATAAATCGTTCAAATGTAGGAATAATATCATCAGGAGTACCAACAGCAGTTGATGAGCGAGCAATTTTATCAGGAATTTTTGTTGCAGCTTCTCTCATTTTTACAATCCAAGATTGATCAGACATTGAATATTCTGTAAAGTATTTTACAAAATCAAACCCTTCAATTTCTTTAATGCCATGTACTCGTAAGACTTCAGGCTTGAACAAACTTACCTTTACAGCTTCTTTCATTTTTGCCCATGATTCTTCTGCATCTTCTGAAAAGTAAACGTCAATATCAAGTGCGTATTGGAACTTATCTTTTTCTTCTTGAGTACGATTATGTTTATTCATAGATGTTTGAATTTGTTTTGCATGATCTTCAAATAATTCAGGAGTATAACCAATTGGCAACCATCCTTCTCCTAATTTTCCAGTGAGTTCTAAAGTGCGAGTACCGCCTGATGCCATGTAAGTTGGTGGATGTGGTTTTCTAATTGGAGGTGCTTGAAGACATGCACCTTCTAGTTTGTAATATTTACCATCATAGTTTACAGTATTATCAGGAGTTGAACCATACAATGTTTTGATAACTTGAATTTGTTCTTCCCATTTTGAAACTGGTTTTTCAAATGGAATACAAAATTCTTTTAAATTTTGAGCTTCACCTGCACCAATTCCTAAAATTGCTCTTCCTTTTGAAACTCTATCAAGTGTAATTGCAGCTAATGCAATGTTTGAGGGATGTCTTCTGATTGCATCAGTGACACAAGTTCCCAGTTCAACATTATTTGTAACTGCAGCGATTGCAGAAAGCATTACCCAAGGATCTAAAACTATAGCATTTCTCCATTGGGGCACATTTGTGTGGTCCATATAGAAAATAGAATCATAGCCAGTTTTATCGGCAAGCATACAGGCAGTTAAAATTTGATCTTCAGAATATCCTGCACGGGCAACATTTAATCCGTTTTGAATACCGAACTTTAATGGCTTTTCAGTAATCATACAATTAGACTAAAACATTAGCATAAATAAGTTTAGTCAAAACGAGAATCGTTATAATGTATCAATAAAATAGAAAAAAAGTAAAATCCGTGTGGATTTTTTATAGATTACCTGATTTAATATCCTCTAGACACTTGATGACATCTTGTTTAGTGATTGGAATTGGATTTGGATCCAAATGTCCCCTGTCAGTCATTACAGTATCTGCTGCTTCTGATACGTCAGCCTTTAGAGTCAATCTATCAAAGCCAAGTTTAGCCATGGCTTCTTTGAATCTATCATAGAAGATAGATTTGTTATGCTTATGTGCAACTGTAGTACAAGAAGACAACGAGTATCCATGTGGGATTCCTTCATTTGAGAATACATATGACAATGCATGTCCAAGGGTAGTTGAACAATTACCAAATCCAATACCAGAAAGCATCGAACCATAAGGATAGTTTTCTGGTTTGTCATTCATAATTGCATCATAAAGTATCTCAAATGCTTGTTTACACATTGTTCTTGTAAAGTCATTACCGAGTTTGCTGTCATAGCCCTCAGTTGCTTGTGCACATGCATCACAAACAGAGCTTTTGATGACTTGTTCTGGAGTACCATCCATAAAATATGAATCGACTACAGCCATGTCAGCAAGAAATCTGTCTTCTCGCAATAGTTTCTTTTTTCCATCAAACTTCAAAACGCAATATGTTGTCATTTCAGCTCCTGTTCCAAATGTAGTTGGAATCAAGATTTTTTCTTTTTTCATTTCAGGTGCAGCATATTTTACTACATCCATTGAACTGCCTCCTCCTAATCCAATTAGCACTGAAGGATTCTTGTCTTTGAATTTTGAAATAACAGTATTGACATCATCGATTGATGGTTCAGGTGTTACTTGATCATACAGTAAATAGTCCTTAATCCCCATTTTACCAAGCCATTTATCAGAAAGTTCTGGAGGAACGGTTGTAACAACTAGGGCATTTTTTGGGTATTCTGTTTCACCAAGTGCATTTTTTCCAAAATTAATTATTTTTGGAATGCGTACTGTGTGCATAAATCTAACCATCATTGATTATTATTATATCTTGGCGTGAAAAAGAAACGTATGATTATTCAAAATTATGAAGAATTGGCAATATCAGAAAAGAAGATAGATTGTTTGAAGATCCTAGAGGAAGGACTAAAAGCTGCAGATCCAGAAAACATCATACCAAAATTTGTCACTCCAGAAGAAATTAAAATTAACGGAAAAATTATCAAACTAAACAAGTTTTCTGGAATCTATACGGTAGCATTTGGAAAAGCCGGAGATTCCATGACGCGAGCATTAAATGCGATAATTCCAATAAAAAACGGGATCATAGTAATTCCAAAAGGTTCAAAATCAAAAATAAAAGGTAAAAAATTTCAGATTTTTAATTCAGGACATCCAAAACCTGATCAGACAAGTGTAAAGGCAGCAAAAGAAGTGATAAAATTTCTACAAAATAGAAGAGAAGGAGAATTAGTGATTTATTTGGTCTCAGGGGGAGGATCATCATTACTTGCAATTCCTGATGACATAACATTGGATGATAAAATCTACGTGACCAATCTGTTGCTAAAATCAGGATCTACAATTCAAGAGTTCAACTGTATTAGAAAACACTTGTCAAAAATTAAGGGGGGTAGACTAGTTGAAAATACGAAATGTCAAGGAATTGGACTAGTTATGTCAGATGTTGAAGGAGATGATCTTTCATCTATTGCATCAGGTACAACATACATGGACAATACAACATTTTTAGAGGCACTAAACATAATCAACAAGTACAAATTAAAAAATAAAATCCCATTAGAAATTTTACAAAGATTGGAAGATGGATTTAAAGGAAAAATTCCTGAAACACCAAAAAAAGCACTGATTGAAAATTACATCATTGCAAACAATAAAAATTGTCTTGATGCAATGGAATTAAAAGCTAAAGAGCTTGGATATAAAACAAAAACGATACAGATATTTGGTAACATAAAAGATGCTACACAAAAAATTATAGAAAATATTTCAGATGAACAAAAAACTTGCCTAATATTTGGTGGTGAACCAACAGTTGAAGTAATCGGGAAAGGAACAGGAGGAAGAAATCAAGAGTTAGTTTTAAGAATTTTAAAGAATGCACAAAACATGAAAAAAATTGCTATTGCGTCAGTAGGTACTGATGGGATTGATGGAAATTCATTATTTGCAGGAGCGATAATAGAAAATATCAAAATTGACGAGTCAATAATTAAAGAATTTTTAAAAAATAGCGATTCCGCAAGATTCTTTCAAAAACAAAAATGCAATATTCGAACCGATTTTACCCATACGAATCTTATGGACATAGGCATAATATTGAAATAAATTTTCAATTACAGATTGATTGTTGTTCTTTCTTTGAATGCTCTTTTCGCATTCTAGCTATAACTGCAGCTAATTGTGCTTCATGAATTTCATCCAGAGTTTCGCACATAACACTCACATAAAATACTGAAACTTAAAGATTTAATGAGATTGTATAAAATAAATCAATCAGGATTTAAGAATTATACATTCTTAGAAATTCATATTATTTCTAAATCATTAAAATTAACCTGTTTATTTTATTACAGTCACTGGAGCCTTTACTGTTTTAACAAGATAACTTGAAACACTTCCCAAAAAAGATGTAAAAAATTCTTACAGTTGTTTAAAACAAATTCAAAAAATAAACGTTTTTTTAATAAAAAATATACTGGTTTGAAATACTATAATCACTAAACCATATCATGAATAAAAAAAGTATGAGCAAATGCGATAATCCATCTTGTGCATGTGGTTGCCATGAGGGATCAAATTATAGACGGGGAAGGATAAGAGGATAGATTATGGAAATTGCATATATTTTGATACAGTGTGATTTAGGTTCCGAAGAGCAGATCATAAATCAAATTATGCAAATTCCAGAAGTAAAAGAGGTAAGAGGAACATATGGAATTTATGATGTTTTTTGCAAAGTTCAAGCAGACACAAAAGATTCGCTGGATAATGTAATTACGAATAAAATTAGAAAGATTCCAAAGATTCGCTCAACTATAACACTTCATTACATACCATCACAAGGGGGAAAGTAGATGCTAGAAAAACAATTCAATCCAGATTTATTGTATAATAGAATTGTTCATTATTACATGGATAAGAAAGGATATTCAATAGACAAGGCAAATTCAATTGCCCAATCAGTTGTAAAAAGAGAGGCTCAAAGAAGAATATGTAAAAATGATAAATGCAAACATTTCTCACATGATCACATTAGAAATTCTGAAATATGTTTAGTATTAGATTGTGACTGTGGAAAATTTCAAACTAAGTAAAGTCGTCTAAAGAATTTTCACGAAGCGGTTGTGCACTAATTCCAAGTGTTCTTAGATGTGCTGCAAATTCTTCAACAAATCCATGTATAGTGTAAACTTGTTCCGCTCCAGAACGAATTACCAAGTCCACTAATTCATTAAAATCACAATGATCACTCATAATTATTGAATAATCTGAACGTCGTCCAAATGCAAATCGAGAAGATTGTGCCCAACCACTAAAACCTATAGTTACTGCACCATACTTTGACTTCATATCTTTGAGAAATTGATTCTTTTCAGACATTAAGGGAGCTATCATCACCCACGGTTTGTTTTTCAATAATCCATTTTTTTCTGCTTCAGTATGACCTATTCCGTCATTTAGAGAAATACCAAGTTTCTGATGAAGCGCATTCATTTGTTTTACAGAATCATGAAAATACAATGGCCCCCAATGACCAAAAAGTTGAGTAATAGTTTGAGCTTTTCCTAGCTGATAGCCCAATAAAATCACAGGAACTCCTTTTCCATAAAGTTCTGAGATCAATTCATTGACTTGTTTTTGGATAATATCTAATTTTGGAAATACAAATTCAGGTAAACCAAATGTACATTCTGTGATTAGTGTTTTACATTTTGGAATTATTCCACCTTTAAGAAACCCTCTATCACGTGTACAAATATCCCCAGTGTAAAAAATATCATCAAAAAGCAAACTTTTTGCACCTAAAATATGCCCACTATCAATTAATGAAAAATCAACAATATTTTGTACATGATTTTCCATCTTAAAACCTCTAAGATTTGCAATTTCACTTGTCTCAATTGAGGCAAGTATGGTACCACCATTTTTGGATGGAAGATGATCAGAGTGTGCATGGGATACAAAATTTACTCCCATTGAATCAGTTTTTTTAGGATCCAAACGAACGCGTTTACCTTCAGTCTCACATAGTATTCCATTTTTGGTCATTCGAATACGAGGAGACAATGTCAAACAAAATAATTGGATTTGATATAAATTGCAGGTTTGATCTACTATTGACTAGTTGCTAAATCTAGGAATTTTAATTTCAGGACGCGGGAGCAACATGGAATCCATTCTAAAAGCAATTAAACATAAAAAAATTCCAATTAATCCAGCTATTATTATATCAAACAAACCTGATGCAAAAGGCTTGAAAATTGCACAAAAAATGGGCATAAAAACAGAAGTAATTGAAAGTAAAAATTTCAAAGGTAGTAGATTAGATTATGATAAAAAAATAATATCAACTCTAGAAAAACATGGCGTTACACCAAAAAATGGGTTGATTTGTTTAGCTGGATTTATGAGAATAATTAGTCCGGAGTTTGTTAAAAAATATAAAAATAGAATAATCAACATCCACCCAGCTTTACTTCCAGCTTTTCCAGGATTAAATGCTCAAAAACAGGCAATTGATAACGGTGCAAAATATTCAGGATGTACTGTACATTTTGTTGATTCTGGGGTAGATACAGGACCAATAATTTTACAACTAGTAGTCAAAGTAAAAAACAACGATACAGAAAAAACATTATCAAAGAGGATTTTAGCAAAAGAGCATAAAGCATACCCTGAAGCTGTAAGGTTATTTGCTGAAAATAGGATAAAAATCGTAGGTAGAAAAACTATAATTTCCTAAGAATCAAATCCACTAAAAAAATACAATACAACTAATTCTTTTGAATTGCCATGGAAAAAGTGAGGAATTTTTTTCTCTACAAAATACATTTTATTTTCAGAAATCTCATAGTCTTTGTTTTTTATTTTTAAAAAACCGTTACCTTTGATTACAAAATATACTTCATCACTATCATGTGGTTCTTGAGTGTCTTCTTCTCCAGGTTGCAATACGAGCACACCTGTAGCTAAATTTTCTTTATTGATAAAAGTATGAAAGTAGTTATCACTTTTTTTTATTTTTTCAATGTATTTGTTTACGTCAAAAACTAGATTCATTTTATTGTGAGACTACAGTATAAAATTTAGGTTCAGGTAATTTTTCCATAAAGGATGCAGCCATGGAATGAAGTTTTTCATGTTCAGGACTTTGATGCATTTTACTGAATTTTTCAAGATTTTCAAATTCAACTAATATCCTATGTTTGCCATCTTTCGTTTCCAAAAGACGTCTATTTACAAAACCATCAAATTTTGATACTGTTTTATTTGATTCTGAAAACCAATTTTTAAAGATAATAAGAGATTCAGATTTTATTTGAACGTCAGATATTACTACAAACATAAAATTATTCCAATTTAGTTCCATAATTTCCTTTCTAAGATTTTCAATTATAGATCAAGTCATTTCAAGGATTAAATATCTACAAGTTAGAATTAATCCTGATGGCGGGCATAAAAATAGACGGTAAAGAAATAGCCCAGTCAGTAAAAAATAGAGTTAGAAAAGCTGTTGAAGAATTAAAAAATCAAGGGATCAATCCATGTTTGGCAACTGTTCTAGTTGGAGACAATCCAGCATCTGCTACTTATGTTAAAAACAAGCACAAAGCATGTGAAGAAGTCGGAATTATCACTAAAGATTTCAAGTTTGCTTCAGAAATTAGCCAATTAGAATTAAATAAAAAAATTGATGATCTAAATAAAGATAAAACTGTTCACGGAATTTTAGTACAACTACCGTTACCAAGTCAATTAGATGAATTTTTCACAACATCAAGAATTTCTCCTCTAAAAGATGTGGATGGTCTCACTCCACATAATGTAGGATTATTAGCAATGAGAAAAGCTGCACTTGTAGCATGTACGCCATTAGGAGTAATGGAAATGTTTGATTATTACAAGATAGATTTGGATGGCAAAAATGTAGTTTTAATTAATCGAAGTAATTTAGTTGGAAAACCACTATATCATTTACTTTTAGCAAGAAATGCAACCGTGATTACATGTCATTCTAAAACAAAGAATATCAAAGAATTATGTCAACATGCAGATATTATAATTACAGCTGTTGGAGATAGAAACAAGTTCACATTAACACCAGATATGATAAAAAAAGATGCAATAGTAATCGATGTTGCAATATCAAGATACAACGAAAAATTAGTTGGAGATACAGATTATGAACAAATTATTCAAAAAGCATCATATGCAACGCCTGTTCCAGGAGGAGTAGGACCTATGACAGTTGCAATGTTGTTGAAAAATACAATAACAGCCGCATCATTAAGTAGTCAAATTGAAAGATAATTCAGAAAAAACATCATTAAGAAAATTTCTTCTTGATAAAAGAGATAGTACTTCATTTGATTTAATGAAAATCATAAGCAAAGCAATACAAAAAAGACTAAAAAAAATTGATTCGTTCAGAAATGCAAAAAAAATAGGGATGTATTACCCCATCGGAAGTGAAATAATGACACAAGATATCATCCAAGAAGCACTAAGTGAAGGAAAAGAAGTATTTTTGCCCAAAGTAGTTGGAAAAAATATAGAATTTAGAAAGATTGAGAGTGTTAGCAATCTAGAAAATGGATCTTTTGACATAATGGAACCTCGTAATGAATGCCCAATGGATAACAATCTAGACATCATATTGGTTCCAACAGTAGGAATTTCACAAAAGGGAGTAAGATTGGGATATGGTCATGGATTTTATGATAGATTTTTAGCTGAAAATAAAATTGAAACAATTTCAATAACAATGGAAAAACAAATAGTAAAAAACATACCAGCTTCAGAACATGACATAACAATTAATTGGATTGTTACTGAAGATAGAATAATCGATACATCAAAGATAAGATAGACCTTTTTTACCAATATCCATTCTGCAAAATTTGCTTGGCCAAGTGATTTTATCTACTGCAGCATATGCATTTGAAATTGCAGAAGATAATGTATCACCAAGTGCAGTGACTCCTAATACTCTACCGCCATTTGATAGAATTTTTCCATTTTGTTTTTTTGTTCCGGCATGAAAAACAATAGCATTTTTTGGAATCAAATCAAATCCAGTTATTTCTTCACCTGATGGATAAGATTCAGGATATCCTTGAGATGCCAAAACAATACAAACAGCTGATTGGCATTTCCATTTTGGTGTAGGCATAGAAGATAATGTACCATCTACACTTGCAACAAAATAATCATACAAATCAAAATCCATCCTCATCATAATGGGTTGACATTCTGGGTCACCCATACGTGCATTAAATTCTAAAACATATGGTTCATTGTTTCTAATCATTACTCCGGCATAAAGGAATCCTTTGAAAATAATTCCCTCATTTTTCATTGATTGAATTGTTTTATGGATAATTTTTTTTTGGATCTTTTCAGCAAGGATATCATTAATGACAGGAGTTGGAGAATATGCACCCATACCTCCAGTATTAGGGCCTTTATCATCATCAAAAATTCTTTTGTGATCTTGGCTTGACGCCATAGGTATTGCAGTTACTCCATCACATAATGCAATGTAAGAAGCTTCAATTCCATCAATCCTCTCTTCCACAATAATTCTATTACCAGCATTGCCAAATGCCTTTTTTACCAATATAGAATTAATTGCTGCGATTGCTTCATCAGAGCTATTACAAACTATTACTCCTTTTCCAGAGGCAAGGCCATCAGCTTTAACTACAACATTATAATCAAGAGATTTTACATATTCTTCTGCTTTTTTTGGATCATCAAAGATTTCAAATTTTGCTGTTTGAATTCCATTTCTTTTCATGAAATTTTTTGCCCAGATTTTACTAGATTCTAATTGTGCTGCATTTTTAGAGGGTCCAAAAATTTTCAAATTCATTTGATTAAATTTATCGACAATTCCTGCTGCAAGCGGAATCTCTGGACCAACTACAGTAAAACAATTATTCTTTTTTGCAAAGTCTGCAAGGGAATCAAGATCATCAACATTAATTGAAACATTGTTTTCAGTTCCACCATTTCCAGGTGCAGTAAATACAGTATCAATCTTTGGACTTTGTGATAATTTCCAAGATAGTGCATGTTCTCGTCCACCCGAACCAATGACTAAAACATTAACCAACAAAAATTATCTTTCACTCAATTATATAATCCAAGTTATCAAAATGTAAAAATCACATTTTTAGACAATTCAGTATTTTAGTTATTTTACTCATTGGATGCGAATCAGCGTGAAACAAACTAGGGCAAGAATTGAATAAAGAATAAGAAAATCAATTTAGCTTTATAATGCCACACCTATATCAGAATTCAAGATGGAACTTTCATCGAAATTTGATGCAAAATCAATTGAGTCAGAAATTAAAGCATATGTCAAATCAATCGACATTGAAAAATTAATCTTTGAATCAAACAAGCCTGAAAAGATCATGTTTATTGAAGGCCCTCCAACTATGAATGGAATTCCACACGCAGGACATCTTAGAGGACGTGTAATCAAGGATCTTTGGTACAGATTCAATACCTTGAAAGGAAAAAAAATTGTATTTAATGGGGGTTGGGATACACAAGGACTTCCTGTGGAATTACAGGCAGAAAAAGAACTTGGAGTAACTGGAGGTAAATCAGAAGTTATTGAAAAAGTAGGAATTGAAAAACTAGTTGAAGAATGTAAGAGGATTGTAAAAAAATTCAATACAAAATGGGTAGAAGTAGATGAATTACTTGGAATGTCATTTAATCACAACAAAGCATATTGGACTTATCGAGATGAATTTATTGAAAGAGAATGGAAGATACTAAAAAAAGCACATGAAAATAAAATATTAGAAGAAGATTTTACAGTAATTGCGTATTGCCCTAGTTGTCAAACGTCACTTAGCCATGCAGAAGTCAATCAAGGATATGAAGAAGTTAAAGATCCATCATTATACTACAAAGTTAAACTCAGAGATGAAAACACATACCTAATTGTTTGGACAACAATGCCTTTCACATTAGTTACAGATGCAATGGTTGGGTTGAATCCAGATGAAGATTATGCGTGTGTCAAAGTAGAAAACGAAAAATGGATCATAGGAAAAACAAGACTCGAGGAATTTTTCAAAGAAGTAAATATTGAAGGATATGAAATTGTAAATACTATAAAAGGTTCAGAGTTTGAAGGAAAAAAATACATTCACCCACTTTTAGATTTAATTCCAGGATTAGATGAATGTGCAAAAGAAAATAATTTCCATGTAGCAGTATCAGAAGAATTTGTAGATGCCACAACAGGTAGCGGGTTGGTTCATTTATCCCCTGCAAATGGTGAGGAAGATATCAAAATTGCAAATAAAAGAAAAGTCAAAGTGTTCAGCCCAATAAATGATCAGGTAAAGTTCACTGATTTAGCTGGAAAGTACGAAGGCATGTTTGTCAGAGACGCTGACAGAATAATCGTAGACGATCTAAAGGAGCGAAATGCATTAGTAAAGATAGGTAAAATTAAGCACAAATACCCGCTGTGTTGGAGATCTCATCACCCAATTGTATGGCTAGCACGAAAAGGATGGTTTTACAAACTAGACAGATTAGATGACAAAGCAATCAATGCAGCAGAAAGCGTAGAGTACTTTTTTGAACAACCAAAAAATAGATTTTTAGGAATTATTAAAGAAAAGCACCCATGGTGTATATCCCGAGAAAGAATTTGGGGATGTCCATTACCAGTTTGGATATGCAATGATTGTAAAAAACAAAATTGGTTTTTTACAAGAAAAGATATTGTTGAATCATCTGCAAAATTACCAGATGGTCCAAATTTTGAGTTGCATCGTCCTTGGATTGATAACATCATCATAAAATGCAAACATTGTAGCAGTACTAATACAAAAAGAGAAGAGTACGTACTTGACACATGGCATAACAGTGGGTCAGCTCCATATTCATCATTAACAGATGAAGAATATTCAAAAAATATTCCAGCTCCGTTTTTCACAGAAGGTATTGATCAAACTAGAGGATGGGCATATACACTATTGATAGAAAACGTGATTCTAAATAATGGACCAATTCCACCATTCAAGTCATTTTTGTTTCAGGGTCATGTACTTGATGAAAAAGGTGGTAAGATGAGTAAAAGTTTAGGAAATGTAATTGATGGTGAAGAACTACTAAAAAAATACCCAACTGATTTGATTAGATTTTATTTTATTTGGAAGGCAAGCCCGATAGAACCACTTAGCTTTAGCACTGATGAATTAATGTCAAGACCATATCAAGTAATAAACACGTTATTTAATTTACATCTGTATTTTAAACAAAACAGCGAGTATGATGAATTTGATGAAACAAAAACCATTTCATGGGCAAAAGAAAACGGTCTGTTAACCTCACCAGATATTTGGCTGGTATCTAAATTACAAAAATTAATTAAAAAAATCACGGAACGTAACGAATCTTGCAAGTTTCACGAAGCTGCAAAGTCTATTGATGATTTTATTATAAACAATCTAAGTCAAATTTACATCCCAATTACTAGAAGTGAGTTATGGGATGATAATGAGTCAAAAAAGAACAGAAGACTGGCAATTTATGCAGTACTAAGCGATGTCCTCAGAACATTAGATATCTTAATTCATCCGCTTTGCCCATTTACTAGCGAATATCTCTATCAAACAGTATTTGACGGAAAAAAGAGCATATTGCTTGACAAATGGCCACAATACAAAGAGGCTTTAGTAAATGATGAGATTGAAGAATCATTTGACATCATGAAAGATGTTGTTTCAATTTCATCAGCTGCAAGAATGAAGGGAAAATTAAAACGAAGATGGCCACTCGCTGAAGCATTAATCTGTGTAAGTAAAGGTCAAAAGAAAAAACTAGAATCACTTTCTAATTTACTAATGTCACAGCTAAACGTAGAGAAATTTACAATTTATGAGACAGAAAAAGAATCAGGATTAAACCAAATCTTAGAATTAAAACAACTAAACTTACCACTAATATCAGTAGTTGAATTAGAACGAAAAAAAATCGGTCCAAAAGCAAAACAACATATGGGAAAACTGGTCAACATGTTTTCTGAAACTAACAGAGAAGAGATCATAACATCACTTCAAAAACAAGGACATCATGATTATAAAATTGACGGAGAAAAAATTTCATTAGACAAAGATGATTTTATAGTTGATTTTGATGCAAAAGAAGAATTTGCGGTTTCAAAAAGAGACAACTACATTGTATTCATATCAACTTCAAGAAATAAAGAGATGATGGCAAGAGGATTAGTAAAAGATATTGCAAGACGATTACAGACTCTAAGAAAAGAAAGAGGATATAATCCAACAGACATTCTAAATGTTGCATCAATACTTGATTTAGATGAAGAGTCATTAGAGATGATTAAAGAAAAATCAGAGGATTTGGCATTTTTAGTCAGAGTCAAAAAAGTAGATTTTGCAGAATCATGCAAAGAATACAAAGATGAGGACATTGATGGTCAAAAAATAAGAATTTCAGTAGAATAAATCAGTCAAATTAACCCTCGTTTATCTAAAATCATTTTTTGAAAAATGCAATATTTTTATTAGAACACCTAACTTGACAAGCAGATATGTCCGATTCAAAAATCCCAGTTGTTGGAATCAATGTTCTAAAACAAAATGGCTTGGACGTAGAGGAACTAAAAAAACTATTGATTCAAAACGCATCAGTAGAATTTACTGCCTACTACTACTTTACCAATTTGAGGGCACATTGTACAGGCTTGGAGGGAGAAGGACTCAAGGGAATTATCGAAGATGCAAGATTAGAAGATCTTAGCCACTTTGAAGCATGTCTTGAGAGAATTTATCAATTAGGAGGCTCACTTCCAAATGACGCTACACAATTCATCAAAATGTCAGGGTGTGAGTTCTTACAGCTTCCAGCAAATCCAACAGATCACAAGGCGATACTAGAAAAATGTCTCAAAGCCGAACAAGGAGCAATTGTAAATTGGGACAAAGTATGTAAAATGACTTTCGGAAAAGATCCTACAACATACGACATTGCAAAAGATATTTTGGCAGAAGAGATCGAACATGAGTCTTGGTTCCTAGAATTAATCTACGGAAGACCATCAGGACACATGAGAAGAAAATATTCTGGAGAAAGACCACATACCAGAAAACATTCTAGAGCACTTGATATGGCATAATAGCCAAATCACACTCTTTTCTTTTAATTAAAAATGAACCAACTGGTTAGCTTTTAGTTAAACCTGTATGATAAATAGAAAAAACGCATAGTAATTGTATGGTAAAACAGATTAGTCTTGATGCTTGGCAAATTCAACATTTAACAGATCTCTTAAAAAAAGGCTCAGATATTGTTGCAAAAACCAACAAACCAATTGTATTGTACAGACAAACACTAGAAGAAGAAGAAGATTCGTATGAAGAAATTGTATGTACCATCACCAAAGATTATGTCATTGAACAATTAGTCACATCAGGTGGAGTGATAGTTCCAAGTTTTCATCAACAATATGTTTTTACAATTGAAGAATTTCCTCAAGAATTATTGAGAAAAAGTCGTGATCGATTTTTACAGATAATTGATTTTCTAGAAGAGCAGCTAAATTAGCCTCATAATTAATAAAGATCGTAAAATTGTTGGCTTTTGTATGCGTCTATTAGAGTTTCAAGCAAAAGAGTTGTTTAGAAACTATGGAATTAATCTCCTTCCAAGCAAAGCATCTACAACTATAGAGGAAGGCAGAAAACATGCAAAAGAATTAGGATATCCATTTGTAATTAAAATTCAAGTTCCCGTAGGAGGTAGAGGAAAAGCCGGAGGCATTCAAAAATGTCAAAATGATGACGAATTTGAGTTAAAATATCCACAAGTGTTAGGCTTGACAATTAAAGGAGAAAAAGCAAGAGCAATTTTACTTGAAAAGATGGCAGATATCAAAAAAGAGTTGTACCTGTCATTATTTTTGAATCGATCAAAAAGGTGCTATACAATTATTGCATCGCCTGAAGGAGGAGTTGAAATTGAATCAGTTAAAAATCAGATTATTAAAGAAGTTGGCCTAGGTGAAGTTTCAGATCAAGTAGCAAGAGAAGTTGCAAAAGAGATGAAACTAGAAGGTAAAGCCGCAGATGACTTTGTAGACATATTACAAAAGTTAGCAAAACTTACAGTTGAAAAAGAAGCTGAGCTTGCAGAGATAAATCCGCTAGCAATTATGCAAGATGGTTCATTGATAGCACTTGATGGAAAATTTGTAACAGATGACAACAGCAACTTTAGACATGATGAATTACAAAAGTATCAAGAAAAAACAGAGATTGAAGAAAGAGCAGAAAAAAGTGGATTTTCACTTGTAGAATTAGATGGAGATATTGCAGTTGTTGGAAACGGTGCAGGACTAGTAATGTCTACACTGGATATGTTATCTGATAACGGAGGCAAACCAGCATGTTTCTTGGATGTGGGAGGTGGTGCAACAACTGATTCAGTTTATGAAGCACTAACTTTGATTAGCAAAATGCATAGAGTTAAAGGAATTTTAGTTAATCTTTATGGTGGAATTGTAAAAACTACAGTAGTTGCAGAAGCATTTCTAAAAGCATATGATGATAAATTGATTAACTTACCAGTGTTTGCAAGACTAAAAGGTACAGAATCAGACAAAGCAAAAGAAATGTTGAAAGATTCTAGAACAAAAATTTTTGATTCAGTAGAAGAAGCAATTAATGCAGTAGTTATGGGAATTAAAAGATGACAGATATTTTCAAAATACTAAAAGGTACTCCTGAAGATTCAGATTACAAGAAAAAAGGGGTAATTGTTCAAGGTATCACTGGAGCATATGGTTCACTTCATGCAAAAAACATGATAACTTATGGAACCAACATTGTTGCAGGGGTAACTCCAGGAAAAGGCGGTCAGAAATTTGAAAACAAGGTGCCAATTTACAATACAGTTAAAGAAGCAGTTGATGCAAGTGGTGCAAAAATTTCAATTATTTTTGTTCCAGCAAAATTCTTTTTGGGAGCTGCAAAAGAGGCACTTGAAGCAGGAATCAAACTACTAGTTGCAATTCCAGAACATGTTCCAGTTAGAGACACAATGGAAGTATTAGATTTAGCAAATAAAAAAGGCGCAGTAATTATCGGACCCAATACTCCAGGAATAATGATTCCAGAATTAATAAAAATTGGAATCATGCCAGCAACTCCATTTAAGGCAGGAAAGATTGCCGTGTTATCAAAAAGCGGTACATTACTTTATGAAATTTCAGATGCACTTACAAGTGCAGGATTTGGACAGTCAATAACGATAGGAATTGGAGGAGACCCAATTAACGGAACTAGAATGATTGATGCATTTGATATGATAAAAGACATTCCAGATTTAGAAGGATTAGTAGTAGTTGGAGAGATAGGAGGAGATTCGGAAGAAATTTTGGCTCAACGAATTATAGATATTGGATTCAAAAAACCAACTGTAGCATACATTGCAGGAAGAGCTGCTCCAAAAGAAAAGAGAATGGGGCATGCAGGGGCCATAGTGATGGGAACGTATGGTTCTGCAGAATCAAAGGTATCGATGTTTAACAAGGCAAACATTCCAGTGGCAAAAAGACCGTCTCAGGTGCCAGTACTACTAGCAGGAAAAATGCAACAATCCGATTAGAATAAAAGAGAGAGATTAAGGAGAAAATTATATGCCCATAACAGACCCGGAGAAAAAACGCATTGCACAAGCTGCACGTTTGGTAATGAAGATTTGCTTTAACTGTGGTTGTAGAAATGACATTAATGCTAGCAGATGTAGAAAATGTAGAAATCCATACTTGAGACTAAAGAACAGAAATCTCGGCGTCAAAAAGTAGAGTTAGAAATTCATCAATCTTTGCCTATATTCAACAATTGCTGATCTTATCTTGTATTGATATTCAGAGATAAATGGTCTAACAGCATTTTCGTTTTCCAATTCATCAAGGGATAGTTGCAAGTCATCAGGTAATTGGTCATTCATTTGATAGAGTACTTTGGCAGCTTCTGTGTATTGTCCCAAATTAGCAGCATACTCAAATGCTAGTTGCATTCTCTCAATTAGAGCATCAAATTCGTGTAAAGACATATTTGATTTTTGAAATTTTACTAGAAAAGGTCAAGGTTATCATAATATACAAAACCTAAAGGCAAAAAAGACGCTTGTTTTGCAATTTCGTTGGACCGGTTGTCTAGTGGTTAGGATGACGCACTCACACTGCGTATGGAGAAATCCCGCAAAGGTCGAGGGTTCAAATCCCTCCCGGTCCACTCCTCTAGTCTCATTTTTAAGTCCCAAAAATGAGAATTAATGATCGCATTTATTAGAGTACCAAAAAACGTGATCGCATTGAAATCTATCTGCATGCATTGTGGAAAATCTTTTGAGGACAATGATAAATTTTGTTCTCAAAATTGTAGGGATTCACATATCATTGAAATCACAGTAAGAATCAATGAAGCGACTCAAAATGATAAGAGTCATACTAAAAAAATCAGCGAAGATAATTAAAACTAAAATCAATATCTGTGTTTTCTAGGAGATAGTTCTTCAGGCTGCATTAACAATTTTTTCTTTTCTACGGCTTCATGAACTTCTGTAAGCAGTTGGGCCAATTCCTTAACGAGTAACTGTTCCATTTCCTTTTCAATTTCACTTTGAATCATCTAAAAATTCTTACAAAAATGAATTTATTAACTATATGAAAAAATCATATTAGTGTAATATTTTATTACATATTTTTCATGAAATTCCCAAAACTTGGAAATTCTAGTTAGACTTAACTAATATAGAAAAAAATGACGAGCAATGAAATTAGTGTGTATGAATTGTGGACATCAATTTGAGGGGGATAATACTAAATTCTGTTCTCAGAGTTGTAGAGATTCATACATAATGAATATCGAAAAAAGAGTTAGAGAATCAGTAAAAAATGATTCTAGTCACACTAAAGAATTAAGTCGTGATTCTTAATACTAACACAGATAATTTGAACAAATTAACCATGCAGAGAATAATCAGAAATTTTTGCCTCAGCGTAGGCCCATATACTATGGCAAATAATCTTCGTTACAGATGTTTATTGAGATATCTTTGATTGTTCTTTAATTTTTGATAGAAATATGTCAGTCATTTGCAATAATCGATTCATTTCAGAATCACCCATAGTCATTGTGAGTCCTCCGTTATTTGCTCTCTTATCTTCATGAGAACATGTTTTGTCATTTTTAGCAAATAGTTGATTTCGGAATCATCAAGATTATCACGTCCTTGTTCATAGGAACTTTTTGAAATATTGCCAACTTCCTGCTCTAAACTAGATAGTGCCAAAACTGTATGAATCAATATAATGTCTCTCCTTTTTCCCAAGATAGATCAAATAACGAATTCATCATATCTACTAGAGTTTCAGAATCGGACCACCATGCAAAAGTTTGTCTTGTTGCATGAGTTGCATTTCTCATAAAGATTAAAACCTCTTTTTTGTCATTAATGACAAAACACTTGTTATCGGAATCAAAGGTAATTGCTCGGATTTTTTTCTGATCTAATTCAGAGATAAACTCAGGAGTTTTACTTAATGGTGAGATGACCATTTCCATTTCAGATTTAGATTCATCAATCCAATCAAACACATCCGAATGATAGAATTGTAAAACGTCGGGAATACTTCCATAGATTTTGATAGATTCAGTACTGGTTCCAACCATTTCTTTTATTTTGTTTATGATTGGGCCCATGCCATGAAGCAATTGCATCTTTTCAGATTTTGACTCGTCAGTCTCCACTACAAAAAATGGTACCTGTTTCCACAATTCTGAGAGAGATTCTTCTTTACCAGCCAAAGAGTCAACTCGTTGTTGTTCTTGTTTTACCAGGGTTTCAATTGCTTGTTTCATCTCCATTGCAGAATACTTGGTAGGATGTTCCATCTGAGCAATTACCAATCCCAAATTTTGGAGAGAGTTTACCAGGTGGTATGTCTCAGTTCTAGGTAACTGAAGCGCTTTTGCTATTTCAGAAGCTGTTTTTGGACCATACTTACCTAGATAGATAAACACCTTACTTTGATTTGCAGTTAATCCAAAATTGATTAATTCATTCTTGATTTTCTCAAGAGTTATTTTATGTTGATACAGTTCAGTCTCAGACTCGTTATCAAAAAGAGTTAGTTCTGAAATCATCTAGATTACGATTATCAGTATTGGATATAGGTAAAATGGAAATTTTTTACGCACATAGGATCCAATTTGGAAAATATCATCAAATCATCATACTGTAAAAACATCATTATTTGCAGATACTATTTTTTATTACCCACACAAGTTGTTGATTTTGCAAAAACATTAGTATTATAACCAAGAAATTTCATTTATCAGGACATGATAAAGATAGGCATCATACATTTTGTGTTAATAGTATTAGTAGCAACAGGGTTTGGATATACATCAAATGCTACTGCCACAGACACATCTGAAGATATAACAATTACACAAATTAATGACGAAATCAGTCTCCAAAAGACAATTTCAACAATGCGTATACCTGAAGACAAATCACTCTCATGGGGAAAAGTAAAGGGGGATGCTTCTGACTATGTTGAGAGATATCCAGTAATAATTCAATTTTTCAAAGGAGATGAACCAGTACATGTAGCTCAGGTTAAAGTCAAGGGGGATGGTTCCTATGAATACAAATTCAAAATAAGAAATACTGATCAAAACACTGGTAAAATAATAGATATTTTTGAAGGAGAATACACTGTAAAGATATTCAAAGTTATTCCCACCAAATCACAAATTTAGAAAGTCATAGAATTCATATACAGTTCAAAGAGTTTTAAGAATTAGAATATGAGTAAAAATTTTTGGCATGATATAGAATCAGGAGTAGACATTCCAGAGATTGTTAATGTCATAGTTGAGATTCCAAAAGGATCCATGAACAAATATGAATACGATAAAAAACACAACATGATAAAACTAGACCGAGTATTATTTTCACCATTTCATTATCCAGGAGATTACGGTTTAATTCCTCAAACACTTTCAGAAGATGGCGACCCACTTGACGCCCTTGTATTGGTAACAAATCCAACATACCCAGGAATTCTAATCGAGGCAAGACCGATTGGATTGTTACAAATGAAAGATGATGGAAATCCAGATGACAAAATTATCTGTGTTTCAACAAATGATCCAAGGTATCTTCATACGGTAGACATTACAGATGTAGAAGATCATTTCCGCTCAGAGATTGGGCATTTTTTCCAGGTCTACAAAGATTTGGAAGGGAAAAAAGTTGAGATATTAGGTTGGAAAGGAGCTATAGAAGCAAAAGAGATCATCGTGGAATCAATCAAAAGATACAAAGAGACTTTAAAAAAATATTGAAAATTAAGATATGCGTATTTGTTTTAACAAATACTGTATTTTAATGACTATTCGTCATCTAGAATTATCCAAGATAATCCCATTATAGATTCCCAAGCAGGTGGGGTATCAGTATTATTTGTCATACAATACAATTACAAAATTTGCTTAAAACACTCGCGTATGAATCATACATAGAAATCATCAGCACGCCCTAAATACTAATTTTGAAAATTAATATCAATTGGAACTCTCACCAAGTACCCAATCGGTTTTGGTCTTAAGTTCCAGTTAAAAATTTCTTTGAATATTTTAATTTTTAGGCATACAGCATGCATTTTTTAATAGATGTAAAATATGATTATCATATGTCAGAGTACAAACTGGAGAGATGGGATCTTTCAGAACTTACAAAGGATCCAAAGAGTCCAGAATTTCAAAAACAAATTAAAGAATTAGAGGAAATGGCAAAGAGATTTGAAAAAATAAAATTAAAACTAGACCCTAAAATGTCATCAAAAAAATTTATTGATATACTACATGAAGTAGAAGAAATTTCTGAAAAAATGAGCAAAATTGGAGGATATGCGTCATTACAATACTCTGCAGATACACAGTCAGATGAAGCAACCTCACTAATTACTAGAATGTCAAAATTAGGTTCAGAAATTTCAAATAAAATTTTGTTTTTTGATTTATGGTGGAAAACTCAGGTTGATGATAAAAATGCAAAAAGACTGATTAAAGATTCAGGCGAACTTTCAGAATATCTCAATCATAAAAGACTATTTGCAAAATATGCTTTATCGGAACCAGAAGAAAAGATCATCAATACTTTAGATGTTACAGGAATTTCTGCCCTTGTCAAACTGTATGATAAAATGACTAGCGCATATGTGTACAAAATGAAAGTAGGTGGAAAAACAAAAAAGATGACACGTGAAGAGATTACAAATTACATTAGAAGTACAAATGCAAAAGTTAGAGAGACTGCATACAAGACAATTTTAACAAAATATACTGAAAACAAGGGAGTAAATGGAGAGATATATCAGAACATTGTTTTGAATTGGAAAGATGAAGGAATCGAAATTCGAGGGTACAAATCGCCAATCTCTATGAGAAATATTGGAAACGATGTAGATGATAAAACAATAGAGTCGCTTCTAACGGTATGTAGAAAAAATTCTCCTGTATTTCAAAAATTCTTTTTACAAAAAGCAAAAATGCTAAAAATGAAAAAATTACGCAGGTATGATCTGTATGCTCCTGTAGCAACCCACATGAAAGAGAAAAATTATCAATATGATAAATCAGTAAAAATTGTTTTAGAGTCACTGGGAAGATTTAGCCCTAAACTAGAAGGGTTTGCAAGAAAAGTCTTTGATGAAAAACATGTTGATTCATCCATAAGACCTGGAAAAAGAGACGGTGCATTTTGCAGCACATTAACTCCAAAGATTACACCATACGTTTTAGTTAATTTTACTGGAAAAACTAGAGACGTTTTCACACTAGCTCATGAATTAGGCCATGCCGTTCACAGTCAAGCAGCTCAAGATAGATCAATTCTTGTTCAAGATGCCCCGTTACCTCTAGCTGAAACTGCATCCACGTTTTCGGAATTATTACTATATGATAATTTATCAAATAAAGTAACAAACGATGAGAAAAAAATAATGCTAGCTGAAAAAATTGACGACCTATATGCAACAATTATGCGTCAAGCATTTTTTACTATTTTTGAAGTATCAGCACATGAGCAAATTGGAAAAGGAACCATAGTGGATGAGATTTCAAAGACATATCTTCAAAATCTAAAAGAGCAGTTTGGAAATGCAGTTGTCATCTCAGATGATTTTGCAATAGAGTGGAGTTGCATACCTCATTTTTACCACACACCATTTTATTGCTATGCATATTCATTTGGAAATTTACTTGCATTGGCATTATTTCAAAGATATAAAAAAGAAGGAAATAGTTTCGTTCCATCATATATCGATATTCTTGCTGCAGGTGGTTCAAAGAAGCCAGAGAAATTGTTGGCAGAGCACGGATTTGACATAAGATCAGAGAAATTTTGGCAAGACGGATTTGATTATGTCCAAAGCCAAGTAAAAGCACTTTCAGCATTAAATTAGATTTTTAATAATGGGGCTGGCAGCCCAACGCATGGACTGCCAGCTTGTTCCCCGAACGGTTTGAATTCGATGTCAATTTGAAGTTTAAAATTATCTGATTTAAATGTTTGAAACTATCCCCAGTCTATTTTTCTTGATTTTAGTTTTCGAATAGAGCCAGCCAAAATCCCAATAGTAATCCCAATATGATAAAGAAAGTACAAAAAGACTTCAAAAGTACTTGGCGTTAGATCAGTAAATCTACTAAGACCGGTTAATAGTAAAATAAGCAAGCTAAAAAACAAAACAAAAATTTTGGTGGCTCCATGGATAGGTGCAAATTTCATCAATACAAAACTCATAACAGTTACAGATATGGCAAGAACTGCCAAGAATCCAACATTCAATCCAAATACAAGAAAAATTAGAGAGGTTATCTCTCCAAGATTATTTGCCTGAAAAATGCTAGAGATGTCAATTTTTTCAGTGGATGCAAACCTAGGAACACTCAAGATGGCATTTGCAAGAAACAAGAAAAATAAAGAGACAGAAACGGTCTTTACATGATTTTGGAGACGCGGAAATCGTAAGAGAATTGCTTTTCCCAAAATAATTCCTTGAAAAACCCCAATCCCAAACGCACTTACTATTGCAGCTATTGAAAATATAGGATTTTGAAAAACTTCAACTAAGTATGGAGCTAGGACCACATCTAAAAAATAATTTAAATTACAATATTAGGTACCAGATAGAGAGTTTTAGTAAAATTAGCAAAAAAATTTCATCAAAGATCAAAGGTGTGATGAATAAAAAGAGAGTAAATTTAATAATTTCATTATAAAAAAGTCAAACCTATGCAGAAGATCTTGATTTTGTTTGGATTGATAGGTATACTAATTGGGATGACCGGTCATGCATATTCCCAAGAAACTAGTCTTGCTACATTTCAAGAGACGGCACAGATAATTATTGATAAGAGTATATCTCAAAATGTTACAGCCTCAATTGCCTTACAAAGTACAAGTATTCAAGAGATAAAAATCCCAGCAGAATTGGAGCAAAAGATCAGAGAAGATAGAAGAATTACAGCAATAGTAGTAACAAATGAGAATCATTGTATTTTAGGAGTTTTTGACAAATCATGTATTATCATAAACGTTGCAAGAAACCCAGAAGACAAAGGCATTTTAGCAATACAAAATACTACAAAAAGAGTTGCATCGTTATTTATCGATGATGTGAATAAGGCATTAGATACAGAAGCAAAATTTCATTCAGTATTCATTCAAAGTGGAGATGAAACAAGTAAGGCTTTAGAAACATCTGGGTCTATTTCAGGCAAAGGGACTGTATCGGCAGTGTATACAATGCCTATGGAAGATACTGCTTCAATGTATGAAAAAATCTCAGCAATGCTTCTTCCACGAGAGATTAGAGATAGAGGGGGATTTTATGATATAGCAAAGAATCTATCAAAAGAAGAAAATGCAAAGGTAACATTCTCCATAATACCAATAGAAAGTAAATCATTATTACAATTAAAATTATCAGTGGATTATCCAAATACTGCCTCATCAATAAATCAAATCAGTCCATTAGAATTGTTGAAAACAAATGAATTGAAAAGATCAGAATACTTTGCATCAGGATTTTATCCATTAAATTCAATATTACAAGTAGTAATACTATCACCAGAATCAACTAACGTATCAGACGTAAGAGGAAATATCGTACCTTCACAATTAGTCGATGGTGAAAAAATTCCTACTGAAATTACAAAAGAAGGATGGATTTTTGATCCTGAACAAGGAAAGAGAATTCAAGGGAAATTTATTTTTGGGGAAAGAAAATCAATTGATAAAGATGAATTAATATTTTCATTAGGAGGTAGTCAGTTATCTACGCCTAAAATTGAAACATCATTTGATGAATCAATTGTAATTGTAATAATAATTTCAGTTATTGCAATTGGTGCTGCAATATATTATCTTAAAGGGTATAGAAAGTAATCACACTAGTAAAACAGCAGCTGCAAAGACAGTAGTCCATTTTCCATCTTTATCGCCTTTTGTTGATTGAGTAACATTTTGTGTTTTGTAAATTTGACCAGAGATAGTCCATTGTTGTCTTTTTTCATCCCAGCTTTTATCAATATCAAATGGAATTCCAAGTGAAGATGCAAGCATTTGTGCTGCAATATCTTCAGCATAGTCACCTGACTGTTGTTCATTTTGACCAAATGATTCGTATTCAGAAAGATATCCATAACGATTAGTATCTTTAGGTCTGGCAATACCGACTGAAGCAGAACACAGTCTTTGTGGTTCATTTGTTTGATTTTTAGAATAAATTGTAAACAAGATTTGTCCAGGTTTAATTTGCTTAAGACCTTCATTTCTAGATATTAATTTTGCATTTGGCGGGAATATACTAGAAATCAAAACCAGATTTGTACCAGCAATACCAGCATCCCTTAGTGCATACTCAAAACTTGTCAATCGGTCTTCATGAACGCCTTTACCTTTTGTAAGAAATAATTTCTTTGCAACTAAATCTAGCAATTCTTTTTTGATGAAACAGTTTTATTATTTATACTTTGATTGAAAAATCTAAAAACAGGTTTTAAAAAATATCAATTGGTCGTATCACCACATCAAAATGTTTCAAGATGTTTTCTCATTTACAAAATCGTTCTATAGAAATTTACCATATTTGTGAAAAAATGAGATGATTTTAAGATGTTATTGTACCTAGAGCGAATTAGCATAACGGAATAAAACACAGCCAAGATTATCATTTAAAGGCATCCTAGTGATTGATGAGTTAGATTTTTTACACAATATAAGAGCAATTTGAATTATGCTAGAGGATTTTTTTCAATCAGATTCATTTGTGATTGGATATTACATTCTAACTGTAGGGGCATCATTACTTCTCATCAAAGAGACTAGGAAAAGAATCACAGATCTAAAAATAGGAATTGGTTCAATAAAATATGCGCCAATTCCATTTGGAATTTTATTTGCATATATCGTTTTTGCGCATGATTTTGTTGAGACCATACCAATTCTAAATTGGAGTTGGTTAGGGTACAACATTGCGTTTGGCCCATTTGCAGACCAAGGGTTTTGGGGAATAGTACCGTTTATCCCATTATTAGTGTACATGTTTATTCACATCAACTATGTCGAAGAATTGTATTTTAGAAAATCAAAGAAGATGGTAGTAGTTTGGGCATTGATCCATATTGCTATGGGAATTAAAGTACACATGGCACTGTTACTTTTGCCAATAGGATTTTTGTTCAAATATATTTATGATAAAAAGGGAATTAATCATTCGTTTGCAATGCACTTTGCAACAAATATTCTAGTTATTATCGCGCTTTTTCTTTCTTTTGTTATCTGATTGTGGTGTCTGATTAAGAAAGACCCAACCAAAAAATCCACCCAACGAGATATTGATGACACCCATAAATGTAATTAATAATGAGGTATTTGGTGGTGCAACTTTCAGACCCACAACAATACCAACAATACCAGTTACAAAAAACATCATCATTAAGACTTTGAGTCGTAAAGGATTGACATATTTCATGGATAAATTATTGATTATTTGACACTATTATAATCTGATGTAATAGATCCATCAAATAATTTCAGAAGTTTTGCATAACTAAACTCATGATACGTAGATTGAAGATATTCGGTAACACTTTAAAGATCCGAAATTTTTATTGGATTTTGTGCCAATATAGCTCAGCCTGGTTAGAGCATCAGATTTGTAATCTGAGGGTCGTGGGTTCGGATCCCATTATTGGCTTTTTAATTTTTATAAAAATAACTTCAAAAGAGTAAAAGAAAAAACGACGTTAAGCGTATTTCAGCCTAATATCTTCCTCTATTTTCAGATCTTGGTTTTCTATGTTTTGGTAAACATTCTTTGCAGAATACATCTCTACCTTCTATTGGTTGAAAAGGTACTTGGGATTCTTTTCCGCAATCAGAACATGTACATGGGTACATTTTTCGGTCATCTACTGACATTGCTAGAGATACTTATGAGGGAATATAAGAACTGTTAGAAAGAAAAATAGGCAATACGAATAAGTATGTAACAATTGAAGCAAGCCTAAATGGATTCAGATGTAGAATCAAATCACAGTGGGAAAAAAATAGTGAATAAATCGGTTTTTAATATTTTAGTGGTTTCAATAATTGGAGTTAGTTTGATAGCTGCATTTTTTGCAGGTTCTTTTATTAGTTTAAAATCAGAGCAGGTAACAAAATCGGAATTAAACAATGCAATAGCAAGTCTTGAAGCAAAAATTTCAAAAAATCAGATGCCAACACAACCAAACATACAGCCAATCAAGATATCTGCAGATGACGACCCAGTCATTGGAAATCACGATGCACCGATTACCATAATAGAATTTTCAGATTTTCAGTGTCCATTTTGTGCTAGATTTCAAATTCAAACCCTACCATTAATCTTAGAACAATATGTAGAAACAGGAAAAGTGAAATTTGTGTTTAGAGATTTCCCAATTCAATCCAGTCATCCTAATGCAATGCCAGCAGCTGTTGCATCAGAGTGTGCAGATGAGCAAAACAAATTTTGGCAGTATCATGATATGTTATTTGAAAACCAAGGAATTTGGAATAAGATGGATTTTACATCTGCAATTACAACCTTTAAAGAATATGCAATAGAATTAGAGTTAAATCAAGAACAATTCAACGCTTGTCTTGATTCTGGCAAATATGTCAATGAGATCAACAATGATCTAACAGATGGAAGAAATTATGAGATTACTGGAACACCTGGATTTTTCATTGGAAATGAAAAGTTGGGATTTGTAAAAGTAAATGGAGCCCAGCCCTTTGAGGTATTTCAAGGCATAATAGAGTCTCAGCTCAACTCTTGAAAAATCAGAACAAGCGTTTATTAGACCTAAAAATGACTTTAATGTATCGGAATAATGACGAGTGGGCAATGAGCTTTTTCGTCATTGCTTTAGAGAAGAAAACAAAATGACAAAATTTCAAGATTTAGGATTAAGAGAAGAATTACTGAAAGGGATTCGTGAAATGGGATTTGAAGAAGCATTTCCTATTCAAGAAGCCGTTATTCCAGTATTACTTACAGGGAGAGATGTCGTAGGACAAGCTCATACTGGTTCAGGTAAAACAGCCGCATTTGCTTTAGCAATGCTTCAAGAGATTCAACCAAAAAAAGGCATCCAAGGTTTGGTAATGGCTCCAACAAGAGAGCTTGCAATGCAAATTTCATCAGAGATAAAGAAATTTGGAAAATATACGGGAATTAGAGTAGCAACAGTGTACGGAGGCCAAGGAATGGGATTACAATTAGATGCACTAGATAGAGGAGTGGAGATAGTAGTTGCGACTCCGGGAAGATTAATTGATCATCTTAAACGTGGTTCAATTGAACTAGGAGATATCACTCACATTGTGTTAGATGAAGCAGATACAATGTTAGATATGGGATTTGTTGACGACATTCAGTTTATTTTAGATCTTGCTCCAGAAGAGAGAGTAATGTCATTGTTTTCAGCAACAATGCCAACTGAAATTTTAAGATTATCTGAAGACTATCTAAAGAATCCTAAACAATTTTTGCTTGATGCAGATGATCTTAGCGGAGAGGGTATAGACCAAGCATATCTGGTAATTAAAGACAGAGATAAAATGAAATACCTTATTGATTTTATCAAACCACTTAAAGGTCAGATCATAGTTTTCTGTTCTACAAAATATAGAACCAGAGATGTAGCAAAATATCTTCATCAAGAAAAATTTGATGCAGTTGCAATCGAAGGAGATATGTCACAAAGCAGAAGAGAACAATCAATGTCCAAATTTAGAAGTGGCAAAGTAGACATTCTTGTTGCAACTGATGTAGCATCAAGAGGAATTGATGTTCCAAGAGTAGAACTGGTAGTAAATTATGATGTTCCAAATCAAGAGATGGCATATTTCCATAGAATTGGAAGAACCGCAAGAGCAGGAGCAAAAGGAAGAGCAATCACACTAGTATCATACTCATCAGTAGGAGATTGGAATTTAATTAAACGCCAAATCAAAGTACCACTAACAGATTTGAATAAAGAAATGGGAATAGAAATTTCAATTCCGGACCCACTAAAGAGACAGTCTCCATCCAGAAGATTTGGAGGTTCACAATCAAGATCAGGTTACTCAAGAGGCAGAGGCGGTAGTGGATATGGAAGGTCTGGAGGTTCTGGTGGGTATAGAGGTTCCAGTAGAGGAGATGCAAGAGATGACAGAAGTGGTGGAAGAAAAAGATATGGTGACCGAAATAGTGGAAATAGCTATGGCGGACGCAGTAGATGGTAGTAGCTGTAAAACTTAAAGACAAGTAATAGAACTATTATTCTAAGAAAAATGCATATTGGATTTATTTTGTTAAATTGTGATCTTGGTGCAGAAGAATACATTGTTGAGGAATTAAAACAGATGCCCAAAGTCAAAAACGCACATCTGACTTATGGAGCATATGATGTAATTGTAGAAGTAAACACAGAAGAGCAAAAAGATTTTGAAAAAGCGGTTGCAGATATTAGAAAATTATCAAGAGTAGTAAGTACAATGACGCTAAATGTCATAAATTAAGAATGGATATCAATTTAAACTAAATTTTTATCAACTAGCAAGTTATTGAAAAATTATTGACATATAGAATAATGGAAGATACACTGAATGCATCTGAAGTCAAAATCCATCTTGAGACTTGTGGTGTCTATCAAAGCAATCCAAATGATACAGCCACATCAAAATGGCATAAAGCCAGTAGTATCGCAGAAGCAGAGAATATTGCAAAAGAAACATCAAAGAAATACAACAAGGGTTGGAAAAAAGCAGATTGCTGTATGAAATTTGCTTAGGTTCAGTTTCGTGAAATTAGATTTATGAGATTTTAAACAATTCTTTTGCTTTTTTGTACATGAAATTATCTATAAATTCCTGTTTGATTTTCAACTTTGCAACAAAGTTAAGGTATGAATCCATTGAGCTGATAGGCCAGTCAGTTCCATAAAGTAGGTATTTTGGTTCTCCGGCATAATTAATTAGCTCGGCAACTTTTTCTTTGATCATTTTTTCAAAAAAGTGATCAAAGCTGCCAATAACGAGGCCAGAGATATCAGCATAGACATTTTTATTTTTATATATCACTTCTTGAGCATCTTGAATCCATGGGTTTCCTAGATGACACATTACAATTTTTAGCTCAGGATTGTCTACTGCAACATCATCGAGATTTAACGGACGGGAATAGCGAAGTTTTCCTTTTGGACTATATGTATCCCCAGTATGAAACATTGCAGGAACGTCAAATTCCACACAAGTATCATAAATTTTTTGATATCTTTCATCATAGGGATAATAATGTTCATAACCAGAATAGATTTTGAGTCCTTTTACTAATCCATCTTTAATCCAAGTTCTGTAATTTTTTAGATCATCATCAGTATGATTGTCAATTGAGAATCCTGCAACGACACCAAGATTATCGTATTTTTTAATTGCATCAATGATCTGTTTTGCAGAAGGCCTCTCTGAATTTGTTTTGTAGGATGATAAAATAATAGCGTAATCTACATTGTTACTTGTCATTTCTTTTTGAAGTTCATCTATTCTATCATCTAAAGAAGAGATATGTTGGATGAGTTCGTACTGATTTACGTGAACATGGCAGTCGATGATCATTTTGCTTTGTAATTTGGATTAATCCATTCAATAAAAGTGGCATGGTTAAGTGATCGTGGATCCTTCATGTAATCATTAAGAATTTTTATAAATTTGAAACCGTTTTTGACTTGAAATTCTAAAACAGGTTCTCTAATTTCATGTTTCAAAACTTTTTTAACATATTCAAGAGGAGATAGTTCTTTTGCATATTCACAATAGTTGAACAATCTCGCACCTGCAATAATTCTACGTAAATTGAGTTTTATTGCAAGTGCTTTTCGTGCATCATAAATTTTAGTTGCTACACCTAATCGTCTGTTATCTGGATGTGTGGAGATATCTGCACCATATAATGAATCTCCTTTTGGATTATGTGCTGAAAAGATACTATCACCACAAGCTTCTTTCCAAGTGTGTTCTTTGTATTCAGGGTCAAATTTCACAATTAAACTACTACATGAACCGACAATCTTGCCATCATAGTCAGCCACAAATTGGCCTTCTGGAAATACTTTGAGATGTGCTTCTAATTGTTCAGGTTTCCAGTAAACACCTTCAGCTGCCATATATGGAAATGCGGCTTTTTGTAATTCTACAATTTTGGGTATGTCCTCTTTAGTCATATTACGAATGATTACCTTACTTTTACGAGTTTGAGCAGACATGTGTAAATAAAACACGTGACGACTATTTAATGAATCGGAATTAAATAGGATGTTCTGAATCATCAACTTTGGATTTTTTCTCTTTGTGAAAAAATCTGATTTTAATTAGATAAATTATGCTTAAGAAAATTTCAACAATCATTGCTACAATCATAAATGATGCAATTTGTGTTAGAAATGATGGTATCTCAGATAATCTTTGGAGAACATCAACGAGTGAATAAAATTGCGGATCAAATAAAAATATAGCAAGTAATGCAAATGGAAGTAATTTTGCAAGGTCTCGTGAAAGATCTTCCCTATAATATGCAGATATTCTAATTGCAATAATTAATGAGCTTGATACAAGAAAGATTGTTGCAGTTGGCATATGTTGTACAAGAATAAACATAAATGAAGAATATCCCAAAAACCACAAAAATATCACAAATGGAAATACAAAGAAATTAGTTGCGATAAATGCTGCAGCTCTAGGGGCACCGGATGATTTTTTTCCAGAAGAGGAAAAATAACCTTTAGAAATTTTTTCTATGTTGATATTAAATAAATCTCGTTTGGATAAAAATCTGTAAAAATTATAAACAAATACACCATAGACAACCATTCCAATAGAAAATCCAACAATATCATAAATTGAGGAATCCTTTGCAATTTCAGTAATTAGGCTATTGATATAATCAATAGGCAGAAAATCAGAATTTTCTGCTTTTTGAAAAGCAGTTCGAATATTATCGTAAAAAGAAGTTGCATCTTCTTCGAGTATTTGGGCAGAAGACGGTTCATTTCCATTTTGAAGTAAAGTAAATGAATCACCCAAAGAGAAAGAAGATACAAGTAAAATTCCAATAAATGTAACTATGAAAACAAAAAGGAGATTTTTACGCATAAAAATAGTTGATTCCTGGCTTTTTGTACCTTTATGTTCTAAAATGTGTAAAAAAGAGTGAAAATATTGAATGTAGTAAAATTGTCAAAATTTGGAATTTAAAATGAATTTAATTTAGTTTGTATCTCCACCATCGCCTTTTAGCAAATCTCCGATACCATATTTTTCAATAAGCTTTTTGCGTTCAGTGTTGAGTTTATCAATTTCTTCAGTCTCTTTTTTTTCATCGCCCTGATAGATAGTTCTAATTGGCCATGGGATTCTAATATCATATTTTTTAAATTCTTCATAGATCATCATCCTCATGTCAGTTTCCATTTTGAATTGGGAACCATAATCTCTCACATACACCCAAATTGCAAAATCAAGCGAGGAATCATTGAATTTTTGGAATCTAACAGTTGGTTGTTCTAAATCTAAAATGAATGTCTTATCACATCCACAGCTAGGTTTGTTTTCATCAATATTTGGACATCTTGATTGAACTGCAAGGTGTTTACCCTTAGAGTCCTTTACTTCATTTAATGCACGAGTTCCTACTTTCATTAATGCAGCTGCTACTTGTTTTGGGTCATTTAGGTAAGAAACACCAACTTCAACTGTTGCAGGAACAATTGCAAATTCTTTAGTGTAGTTGATGATCTCACTTGTTACTAGTTGTCGTGTAGGAACAATTGCTACGGATTCATTTAGTGGGTGACGTACAAATGTTACACGTGAAGTAATTTTATAGACTATACCTTTGTAACCACTTGCTAATGCAATTCTTTCTCCTTCAACAAAGATCTTGTCTTTTCTTATCATCATATATGCAAAGTAATTTTCAAAAGTTTCTTTCAATGCAAAACCAACGCCAAGAGCAATACCACCACTGGCAGTAGCCAATACAAAGAGGTCAACTCCCCACCAAGCTATTATGCCCAGAGCTGCACCTAAAACAACTCCAAGAGGAATAAAATTTCTGAACGGTTTTGGAAGTCCTTCTCTTTTCTTTTCTGCGTAACCTGGAGGTTTTGAACCGGCAATAATTGGCTCATAGGAGTTAGTTCTCTTTTCTTCAGCCCATATATCAATTTCATAAATTTCGTCTGGAGTTTTACCAGGAAGTAATGGTCTACCTAGGTCATTTTCTCCAGTTATGCAATCATTGTAATATTGTTCATATTTTTTTTGTTCTGACTTTTTCCATTCTGAAAAAGGATCTTTTACAAGTTTTTGATAACTGCCAATTCTTGCGCCAGTTGAGGTGGTAAACTTTTCTAGGAAATTTCTACCTTGCGGGGTTTGTAAAAGTTCGTTGAATTCATTACTACTTATTTCTTCAGGAGGATTTTTAGGTGGAATCCATTTGTAACATCGATGAAACAAATCATTCTCATCGTCTTTAAAACCATTCAAATCTCGCCAAGCTTTAAAATCCTCTTTTTCCTGTTTTATCCTTTCTCCTTTTTCAAGAAGAATTGTTATGATGTGGCCTGCAGTAAATGCAATAACAAGAATATTCATTGAATTGAGAAGTTTAGCAAATGTTTCTCCAACAGTAAGTTCAGCACTTAATTGTTCTTCAATAATTTCTGCAGGGTCATCAAATAATTCAAAAGTCTGAATGTAAATATTAATCGAAGAGATCAAAGCCAATGCAAGAACAGGTAAGACTGCTCTTCGAACTATATCAGCCAATATAGGATTAGAATAGCTGAATTTTTTGGTTCTGGTCCATTGTCTAAATTTATTATAAATTGTACCAATCACAATCAATCCTACTACTAAAATTACAAATGCTATTTGGAGTGAAACTGAAGATGATAACAATTCCACTAGAGTTCCAAGTTGTCCAACTGCTTGTCCTTCTGCAAGTGTTACTTCCTCTCCGGCCATTATTTTTCACTATTTCCTTCTAAATACAAAGATTTCATAGAGATATTTTAGATATTATCATTTTTTATAAATCATTCAATTGAATTTCTTTAAAAAAACAGAATGAATCCATCACTAACATTTAACAATGATAAAAGCTATCAATTTACATGCAAAATCAAAAATCAGAATGGGCTACGAACGAATCTCCACGCATTATGAGTTACACTTTAGCAAATTTTCGACAATTACCACAAATTCAAAAATTAGGTGAGGAAAAACAGTTTGAAATGGAAGTTGTGGGCAATGTGCTTCCATTTAAGACAAACAACTACGTCGTAGAACAACTAATTGACTGGAATAATGTTCCAGATGATCCAATGTTTGTTTTAACATTCCCACAGAGAGGAATGTTGATTCCTGAACATTATGCAAAAATGGAAGCAGCTCTAAAAAAAGGAGATAAAAAAGAAATTCAAAACACTGCAAATGAGATCAGATTGCAGTTAAATCCACATCCAGCAGGTCAAATGGAGTTAAACGTACCAACGCTAAAAGACGGAACTAAACTTTATGGAATGCAACACAAATACAAAGAGACTTGCCTGTTCTTCCCAAGTCAGAGTCAGACATGTCATGCATATTGTAGTTTTTGTTTTAGATGGCCACAATTTGTTGGAATGGATGAACTCAAATTTGCAATGAAAGAAGGAGAACAACTAGTACAGTATCTGCGAGAGCATCCGGAAATCTCAGATGTTTTGTTTACAGGAGGAGATCCAATGATCATGAAGGCAAAAATATTTTCAACGTACATCAATCCGCTTCTTGAAGCAAATCTACCAAATCTCAGAACAATACGAATTGGAACAAAAGCATTGTCATATTGGCCATACAAATTTCTAACAGAAGATGATGCAGAAGAAATGCTAGACATCTTCAAACGAATTGTAGATAAAGGGATTCATCTAGCATTGATGGGACATTTCAATCATGTTATAGAATTAAAAACAGATGCAGTAAAAGAGGCAATCAAAAAAGTACGAGCAACTGGAGCTCAAATTAGAACTCAATCGCCAATACTTCGTCATATCAATGATGATTCAGAGATGTGGGCCGAAATGTGGAAGACTCAAGTCCAGTTAGGATGTATTCCATACTACATGTTTGTTGTAAGAGATACTGGCGCACAGCATTATTTTGGAATACCATTGATAGAGGCTCAAAGAATATTCCGTGACGCTTACAAAAAAGTAACTGGACTTGCAAGAACTGTAAGAGGTCCAAGCATGTCTGCAACACCAGGAAAGGTTCAGATTCTTGGAATTGCAGAATATGGGGGAGAAAAGCTAATGGTGTTAAGATTCTTGCAAGGAAGAAATCCAGACTGGGTACAAATTCCATTTCTAGCAAAATATGATGAAAAAGCAATTTGGCTTGATGATCTAAAACCAGCAACGGGTGACAAGTTTTTCTTTGAAGATGAATTAAATGAAAAAATGAAAGTAATTAGAAATCAGGACTATCCTGAATCTTAGATATGAATTTACAAACTAGCTTAAACAATATCACAGTATCACATTAGTAATGTAAGAAAATAAACAAAATGATGAATTCAAAACAAGTTATAGAAAAAATAAAAGAAGAAAATATTTCGTTTATTGATTTTTGGTTTGTAGATATTTTTGGAGAACTGCGTTCTATGGGAATGCCAAGTTATTCTCTTTCAGAAGACGATTTTAATGATGGATTGGAAAAACTTGATGCAAGTTCTATTCTTGGTTTCAAGTCAGTAAATAAATCAGACATGATCTTAAAACCAGATCCTTCTACATTTCGAATTTTACCACCAGATTATGATCCAAGCAGAAAAAATGCAAGAATATTTTGTGATCTTTATGAAGGAAATAAAGCAGAGGAGACACGCTTCAACAGAGATTCTCGTGGAATTACTGCAAAAGCAAAAGGGAAGCTAAAAGAATTTGGATTAACACATTCGATGTGGGGTCCAGAGATTGAATTTTTTGTATTTGATGCAATCAACATCTACCCTTCACCATATGGTGCAACTCACTCATATGGAGGTTCAGGCTATTCGATTGAATCAAAAGAGTCGCCATGGGCAAAAGGAAATGCAAGTACTGCAATTGATCTCAAAGAAGGGTACTATCCATCACAACCCAAAGATACGCTAGGTAGCCTCAGAAAAGACATTTGTGATGATTTGTATCGTTACTTTGGAATTCAAGTTGAAGCTGAACACCATGAAGTTGCAACATCAGGGCAGAGTGAGATTAATTTCAAATACGGTGAAATGACTGAAATTGCAGATGCAGTAATTACAATAAAAAATGTTGTTAAAGTAAAAGCCAAAAAAAGAAACAAGGTTGCCACGTTTATGTCAAAACCAATTTTTGGAGACAATGCATCTGCAATGCACACTCATCAAAGCATATGGAATAATGATACAAATAGAATGTATGATCCAAATGATAGTGTTGCACAGTTATCGCAAGAAGGACGTTACTACATAGGCGGACTTTTAGATCATGCGTCTGCATTATGCGCAATAACAAATCCAACAACAAATTCATACAAAAGATTGGTACCTAATTTTGAAGCGCCTGTCAATGTTTGTTGGGGGTTAGGAAATAGGTCTGCTGCAATTCGTGTACCAATGTATCTAAAAAATAGAGAAAAAAGTAAGCGAATTGAATATCGAGTGCCAGATCCTACTGCAAACATCTACTTACTTGAAGCGGCATTATTACTTGCAGGATTAGATGGAATTAAAAATAAAAAAGATCCAGGAGATCATGTGGAGGAAAATGTTTACAAGCTTAGCGCAGAAAAAAAGAGAGAGCTCAATATTGGATCTTTACCTACGTCGCTTAAGGAAGCATTAGATGCATTTCAAAGCGATATGAAATTTCTTGAAGATGTATTTACAAAGGACTTTCTTGATGCGTATACAGAATTAAAATACAAAGAGTATCATGCATTTGCACAAACTCCAACTGCATGGGAAGTTTCAATGTATACAGATGCATAGGAATACAATTTAGGAATTACTCAAATTTGAAAGATTAAAGTTTCCAGATTCAATAAAATTTTGAAAAGAATTGGAAAAATACTTTTAACTTTTGAACAAAAATTGTGCGTAATGAATACAACATTGAAGATCATAGCCTTTTTGGCTATCTTGCCACTCTTTACTGCAGGCTTGACGCAAAGCTACGACGTAGCATTTGCTGAGAAAGCACAAGGGACACCATCAAAATCATATGGTTCTAAAAATGCAGGAATAGTTTGTGGGGATAGATTATGCTCTGAAGTGCCTGTCACTCAACCAGTTCAAGAAAAAACCGAACAAAAGAAGATGGATGACAAACAGATGACAGACAAGCATATGGCCAATAAAGAGATGATGGACAAAAAAATGTCTGAAAAAGAGACGATGGATGATAATCACATGATGGAGAAAACAGAGATGTCTGCAGATGCAGGTTCTGTTTTAAAACTATCACGTGCAAATGTTCCAGCAAAGATTCCATTGCATAAAGGATTCTATAATGGAGGCGATGTTTACTTTATCATTACAGATTCAAGTGATAAAACACATGCAGATATCATTACAAAGAATCAAAAATGGAAAGTAGAGCTAGCTCCATTACTAAAGAATACTCCTACAACTGCACTCTCAAAAACATACATGTTTACTAATGGAATTAGTGGAGATGGAGTTCACGGATACCAAGGCGAAGTCTTTACCAGTACTCCTGCACAACCAGAGACATACAGTGCACTTACATCACATGTTCATGTAACATGGAAAGATGGGACAACTCCAAGAATATTGAATTCTGAAAAAGCAATAACGGATGCAGAGAAAAAAGGAGAGATATCATTGACACCACTAGAAGTTGTCATAAACATGCCACAAATTGTTTGGCCAGATGGACAAATGATGGTAAAAGAAGACAAGATACTTTCTGATCATACACCATACGGTGGAGGACAAATTCTAGATATCGATACGGAAGGAAAAACTGTGACATTCATTGCACATAGAGGTTGGGGTCCAGATGGAAGAACTATCTACTACATTGTAACTGATGCAACACCTTCAGGTCCAGCCGAGATGATGGGAGTGATTAGCTCACCAACATCTGCCAGTCTTATTGCAAATTCAGTCGCAGTTGATCTGTTTCAATTCACAAATGGAATTAAGGGCTCAGGCCCATTAGGATTCCAAGCTGGAATTGCCTCAGGGGCACAAGGAGATGCAAACTATTCTCCAATGTGGAGAATTAATGTAATTACTTGGAAGGATGCAAACAACTCAGCATTGCTTGAAAACATTTCAGATATCACAGCATACCAAAAAGCAGGTTTGATCGATATAAGTCTAGCAAGACCAATGGATAGTGATCATATAGTTAACTGCCCATTCATTGATCCCTTTCAATAGGGATTAATCTTTTTTATTTTTTATTCCAAAATTTGGAGTTATGATTTCTGAGTTTCAGTTAACAAATTCATTATTCCATGAGTTGTTACAATTCCAATTACACGTTCATTTACAGGATCAATTACAGGAATCATATCAAAAGGATGTGAATTCATTTTTTGTATTACAGAATACAAAAATTCGTCAGGTGACACGGTATAAACTTTTTTGTACATTACATCATCAATAGTAATTGCATCATAAGTTTTTTTATGAAATCTATCAATTTCTCGTTTTGAAACTAGTCCTACAAGTTTATCATTAGCATCAATTACCAAATATGGTTTTTTACTAATAACATTTTGGCTTAAAAATGACTTTACAGTAAGCAGAGGAGTTGTCTTTGGAAAATCAGTTTCAATAACAGCAATTGCAGGTACATCAGATACTACTCTTCTAAAATAAATTGGCATCAACCCAAGTTCTACGGTTCCTACTTTTACATGAATTATTTTCTTTAACTTTCGTTGGAGTTCGATGCTGGATATTATCATCGTTAAAAGAGTACCAAATACCAGAAGTGAGAAAAGATCGTTATCTAAGATGTCAGCCTGTAACAAAGACAACATTAAGGCTAAATCTACTGCACCTTTTGCCATTACACCATAGGCTACAGTTCTAGCAGGACGCATCTTTGCGATTCGAACAGCAATGTACGAGCTTACAAATTTCACACCAATTATGATTCCAATAAACACAGCAATAATCCACCAATCTAGATTTAGAAAACCAAGACTAAAGTGAAGACCGATACCTGCAAAAAAGATTGGAATGAAAATTCCATGTCCAATAACACCGATATTTTTTGAAATTTCAGAATAATCATCTTTAGCCATTCGAGAAACGGCAATTCCTAAAAGAAGTGCACCTATTGCACCGTGAATTCCACTAACCTCAGCAAAATACGCTACAAGTAAAATTACTCCTATTATAATACCGAAATAAATTTGCTGATCTTTAAGCTGTTTTTTTAACATTCGGAAAAATCGTGGCAAAATAAAAACTGAAAGTAGACCTGCAACTGCAAAAAAGATTATCATCTTTGCAAACAACCAGAAAAATTCTGAAACTTCAGGAGTATCACTTGAATTTACTTGGATTAATACACTTGTAACAATAATCGCAATAAATTCTACAATTGCAGTAACTGTGAAAATCTCAAGACCTATTGTAGATTTTAGCTTACCAAGATCACTGAGGATCTTTGCAGTAACGCCAAGACTAGATGCAGCAATTACACTTCCTATAGCAAAGGCTTGTGTAAAATTCATGTCTAGCGAGAGACCAAAAAATCCTGCTACAAAAAATGGAATTAAAAATGCTACCGCAGAACCAGCAAAAATTCTACCTTTCATCACATTGAATATTCCTGCTAAATCAATTTCCTGAAGACCAATTAAGAAAAATAAGAAAAACACACCGATTGAGGTAAAAAGCTCAATTGCATTGATTGGTTCAACTATAGCTAAAAGTGTAGGCCCAACGATAATTCCGGCAAGAACATTTCCTATAATAGTAGGCTGATTAATTCTATGCATTAGTTCGCCAAATAATTTGGCAGCAATTATCAACACTGCAAGATAAAGAATTGCTTCAAAGACCAATATACAATAATCATGTATAGTCATCTCATATCCCTTTCGAAAGAGACCACACCTACCAGATAACAGAATAATTGTTATAGGAGATAATTCAGGTAAATTTCAAAATGGAGAAAATAGACTATGAGGGAATTGTTTGGGCAATTAATCACAACAATCCAGAACCACTAGTTGAACATGCTATTCACACATTAGTTATGCATGGGGTAAAAAAAGAAGACATTCAATTAACAGATGCGCCAGACAATGTCAAAGTTGGGGCTATAGTAGTTGAGATTTGGCCATATCATCTAGATGTTGCAAGAGTAAGAACAATTAGAAATGAATCTTTTATCAGCGGTACAGTTATGACTATTGAGCTAAAATTAGACGGCGAAGGAAACTATACAGATTAGTTTTGAAAAAAGCAAAGAAACAAAATATCATCATTGCATCAATTGCAATTATCATAGTAGGCGCAATAGTTGCATATAATTATTCATATGATCAAACAAGACAAAAGGGTTTCAAATTTGGAAACGAACTTCAACAGATTCAAGAAGAAGTAAAACAGATTCAAATTCAATTTGACTCAAAGATTACACAGTGGAAAGAAGAGGATTTGAGTTTAGAAGAATTGCTGGATTACTCTAAAATACATTTGGATAATATGCAAGATCAGATTTTAAAATATGACAAACTAAATCCGCCAGCTCAATTTGCACCATCAGTGGAATTATTCAAGCTTTCAACACAAGCACAACTAGATAGTGATAAAGAATTCATAGAATGGATAAAAACGAATGATGAATCTCACAGTATTAGATCTGATTCATTATTACAAGAATCATTTGAATATGAAATGCTTGCATTGGGGGAGTTTAATTCAGTCAAAGTGGGATTAAAGTAGAATTATAACAAACTTAATTTCTGCAATAAATCTAAAATTGGTGAGATTTCTTTTATAATTTCATTTTTATCCAAAGGGGTTGGTTCTGAGAATTTAATTGGGAATGTAATTGTAAGCATGTCTTGGTCTGTGTGAGATATACGAATAGAATGAACAGTATTGTTTGTTTTTGTAATGAAATCTTTCCATTTTTTTAAATGCTCTCCAACACGATTAACTTGAGTATCTAATTCGTCAATATCAATATCCAAATCAGAGTCAAATAGTCCAAATTTTACAAGAGGAATCATCATCAATCCACCTGAAATTTTATCATGATTTTTTAGCATTTGAGAGATGGTTTCTACAGAATTTTCTTTAGGATAGATAACCCCATAATCAGGATCAAAATATCCTGCTACAAGTTTCTTTGAATCTAAAATTCGAAAATATTCATCATCTAAATCTAATTTCCACAATAATTAATCATCAATACATAATTAAATAAACAGTTTACCAATGACAGTTAAATAAACAAGGTGAAGATAAAAAACATGACAATTTCCAAAGAAAATAAAACATTCATCGATAGTTTAATTGATTATTACATCAGTGAAGCAGAATCATACAGACAGATTGCAGAGAACTTTGTACCAGAAGTAGAATCAGTTCCAGATACAGCGTTTGGGATCATTACTGGATGTGTATATTCAGGATTTTTGCAGGCATATCAAAATCAACAACTAACACCAGGATTAGAAGACATGAACGAGTTTAATCAAATCATAAAAAAGCGTGCCCCACTAATCAAAAAGGCGCTTCTTGGACCCATAAAACAAGAAAATAAGCCAAAAGATACTCCTGAAAAATCAGACTAGTTTAGAAATCACAGCCAAAGTTTAATTTGATTTCAAGATATCAGAACGCATGAAGGTAGATGGAAGTAAAATCATTTTTGGGATGGGGGTATCATCAGCAGTAGTAATGGTAATAGTAGTGCTTTATTTTGCAATACGTTGATAAATCAATTTTTCTATAAATAATATATTGTCAGCAACAGATGAGTTTAGAATTACACAAATTGTAGATAATGGGCAAGTAGTACAATTAACATTAATTGAAAATGTATCAACTGAGCCAATTTCACAAAAACAAATGATCATAGATAATGTTTCAAAAAGACTAGATGCAGAAACAAAAGAGCAGGTCATGCCATTATTAGAGGCAATATTACAAGCTCAGCCAACAGTCAACATTAGAAGTTATCAACAAACACAAATCACAATAGGGATGCCAAAATCAAGATATGAAAAAATGGGCAGACCGCAAGTTGGAAGCTTACTTGGAATAGATATAAAAAAACTCTAAAGATTTGATTTTATATCACTTATAGTCTCTAAAGGTAACGAACAAGTAAAATTTTTGCAAACAAAGACAGATGTTTTATCATTGTAGGATTTACCTGCAAAAAATGGGAATGTAGATAGATTTTCTAGTTGAGATTTATTGTTAATTGACACCATAATTGATTCAGGTAAAAATTTAGAGTAAAGGAAATTACAAATTTCGGAATTCTCAGAGTTGATAATTGTGATTTCAATTGGGTGTTGCATGAAAGTGTAAATTGTATTTAGCAAATAGCCAAAACCAAATGGGTTTTCAGCTGCAATTTGAGCCTGAGATTCCATTATTTGAGTTGCAATTTTTAAGAATTTTTCTTCTTGTGTAAGATGATACAATCGTAACATTACAAAACATGAAACTGAGTTACCAGACGGTAATGATAAATCATAATTGCTCTTTGGTCGGATGATTAATTTTTCATGATCATCGGATGTCATAAAAAAGCTGCTACTCTCAGAATCCCAAAAGTGGTCAACTAAATGGTGTCCTAATTTAACTGCCAAATTCAGGTATTTTGCTTCAGGTTCAATCTCAAAGACGTCAAGTAATGCGTTTGCAAAATAAGAGTAATCTTCTAAATAGCCATCTATTTTTGCCACATTGTTTTTGTAAGTTCGCAATAATTTAGTATCATCAAGGAGTTTTGTTTCAATAAATGAAACACAGTTTTTTGCTGCATTCAAATATTTTGCTTCTCCAGTTACACGGTATCCTTTAGCAAATGCTGTGATCATCAATGCATTCCATGAAGTGAGTATTTTATCATCGAGTCCAGGAGGAACTCGTTTGGAACGAACATTCAATAGTTTTTCAGAGCAACGTACAAGAATTTCTTTGATTTTTTCTTCAGGCATTCCAAAATGAAATGCGACTGCAGAAATGTTGATGTTATTGCACAAAATGCTGTTTCCTTCCCAATTACCGCCATCGGTAACATCATAGTACAAACAAAATATCTCAGCGTCATCACCAAGGATCTCTTTTATCTCACTTTTCTTCCATACGTAGAATTTTCCTTCTACACCTTCTGAATCAGCATCATATGCAGAATAAAATCCACCTTCTTTTGAAGTCATTTCTCTTAGAACAAATCCCAAAGTCTTGTGAAGAACTTCAAGATAGAATGGGTCCTGGGTAATCTGATAGGCTTCAGCATAATTTACTGGGATTAAGGCATTATCGTAAAGCATCTTCTCAAAATGAGGAGCGAGCCATTTTGCATCAGTAGAGTATCTATGAAATCCTCCACCTATCTGGTCAAAGATGCCACCTTTGGCCATTTTATTTAGAGTTTTGAGCGCAAATTCATTAAATTTTGATAGTCCTGTAAGTTTTGCATATCTGAACAAAAATGAAACATTAGCCGCATTTGGAAATTTTGGTGCAGAACCAAATCCACCATATGCTGAGTCTCCGAGTTGAAATAAATTCATTGCAGCTTCATCAAGAATAATTTTTTCTAGTTTAGAGGGAATTTTTACAGTCTCTGCTTTTTGTAATGCAGATAGAAAATTATCAGCGGACTTTTCAATGTCTTTTTGTTTTTCTTTCCAAGCTTGTGCTAGTTGTCGTGTAATACTTCCAAAACCTGGACGACCGTAAGAGTCCAAAACTGGAAAATAAGTTCCAACGTAAAACGGCTTTTGATCAGGAGTTAGAAAAATACTAAGAGGCCATCCACCCTGACCGGTTGCTATCTGACAAACTTTTTGATAGATATCATCAAGGTCTGGTCTTTCTTCTCTGTCAACTTTGATGTTTACAAAATTTTCATTCATGAATTTTGCAACTTCTTCGTTTTCAAATGATTCGTGTGCCATCACATGACACCAATGACAAGCACTATACCCTACACTAAGAAAGATAGGTTTGTTTTCATCTTTAGCTTTTTTTAGAGATTCGTCATTCCAAGCATACCAATCAACTGGGTTTTCGGCATGTTGTAATAGATATGGACTGGTTTCATGAATTAGATGATTTTTTGCCATGATTAATCAAGTTTCTTTTGTTATTTGTATCTAATTGACTAGTAAAAGATGCCTTTGCCTTCTTCTAATTCATAAATTCTGGTATTGATTTTGTTCAATAGTTTTTGTTTTGATTTTTGGGCTTTTTTATCATGACTGTAATCTTTTTTTTCGAGCAACTCTTGTAATCGTTTTAATTGCTCTAGTGTTAGTTTTTTGAAGTCATTTTTTGATCTTGAAACAATTTGGAGTAGAGTTACTCGTTCACGGTCCTCAGCAGAGATATCATCAGTCAACGATTGTTAGATGTTTAGGATCTTTATTTTTCTAATGAATGAGATAATCTCACAGGGGCTCAGTCACCATTTTGAGGATAAAAATGGACGCAGATAGGCGTGAAAAATCTAGTTTTCATTTTCTAATTCTCCACACTATATGAAACCAAATAGTTCCATCATCCTAATTGATGTATTATCACAAAATTGTGTATTACCGTCTGATTCACAATAAAAGATGTAGCCATCTTCTATCATCAAATAGTATCCAAAATGATACAAATTCATGAAAGAATTTGCAACAAACAAGACAGTAATTGCAGTTAAAATTATAAATAAAATCAAGAGTCTAGTTTTCATATTTCAGAGAATCCTATTATTGAAATTATTTGAGCGTTATTTACACTCATTCCAAGTTTTCCATCTTCAAGTGTATAGGGTATTTCTATACCATCCGATAACACTGCAATTGAGATGATGTTTTTATCAGGAAATAATTTTTGTAGTATTGGCAATGGATCATCCATGTGAATGAATCCATCAGTGTTGCTGCTAGTTGTAATGATTATTGCTTGTATCTCATCTTCAACAGTAATAGAGTACACATCCATGTTAGATGCTATTGCAAAGCCATTTGTGACTTGAGTAATTCTAGGATCAATATCTTGAGTGTAATGCGTTCCACCTGACATATTACTAATTATGAATGGAAGAGATATTGCTAGTCCTACAATTATTGGGATTATTATCAATAATCTAGTTTTCATTTTTTCTCCTTTTGATCTTCATTACTATGTATGCAAATACAATAAACAGAGACATTGCCAAAACAAACCATCCGAATGTATTTGATACATTACCCAATGTCTCTCCTTTTTGTAGTGATTCGTTATTAGAACCTTGTATGTTGTTAGGAAAATTTGGATCTTGTAAAATTTTAATTGTTTTCAAAATATCTCCATTTGCAAATTTATATGCTGTGCTAACGCTTGCTGTTCCATAACCTTCAAGATCAGGAGCCATATCAGCAAGTTCTTGTGTGATAAATCCTCTTTTGATACATTCATCAAGGATTTTTTTTGCCCACTCTCTACCCTCTACTGTAGGTTGCCATTGATCAAAAATTATCAATTCACAACCTTGCTTATCAAAATTAAAATCATTTACTGAATTCATTAATTGACCAAAAGAGAGAGATGGTAAAGATGCAAAAATTAAAGCAAGTATAATAATTATCGAAAGTTTGATTTTCATTTTCTAATTACTTGGTCTGATCTTATCACGTACTTTGTTTTTTATTAATTCATTTTCGTTAAAAGATAATATTATTCTCTTATAGAATCCGTTTTTGAGCTCAATATTAAGAAAAGAGTTGTTTCTTGTAGTATACCAAAATTCCCATCCCCTGTTTGTAAAATAAGTTCCAGCTTTAATTAGTCCTGGAAAGCATGTTCCAGGAATTCGAAGTTCTTTAAAAGATTGTTTTGGAATATCGGTATGAATGAAGGATATGTTATTCAGTGGAATAACAAATGAGCCATGCACCCCCAGTATTTTTTCGACAGTGTTGAATTTTATCCGCACATTATCATCATCTACAATAATTTGCATCAGATTATTTTAAAAAAGATCATAATAAAATCATTGATTCCATTCAAGATAATTCCACATCTATCATTTGAAAAATATGATAGATGAATTTTTGTAAATTAGTTTATGGTTTCTCATTTAGATAATTTATCATTGCATTACAATGATCAGCCATGAAGGTCTCAAGATTTCCTAGTTTTCCTTCCCATTGATTTATGGTAGTTTGGGCACAGTTTCCAGTAGGATCATTTGAATCTAGAGCATTTTTTGCATTTTCCATAACACTTTCTGCAAATTGTTTGTTTGTTTTAATATCATCTTTAGTTGCAAGCAAATTTGTATGACCAGAAATTAAAACGTCAAAATCAAATGATTCTAAAACATCATGTGTTTTTAGATACAAATCAATATCGGGAGTAACACCAAATGCCCTGTAAGGTGGCTCATCTGGACGCATCAAGTCAACTATCATTGCAACTTTTTGTTGAGGAGCTAAAATCAAAACATCCCCGTTAGAGTGGAAATTTCCAAGATAGTGTAACTCTAGTGTCTGTTCTCCAACGGTTAGAGAATACATTGAATCATCAAACGTTACAGATGGTATTGGTCTAGTACCATTTTCTTGTTTTAAAACATCTGCTGTTTGTTTGTGTGAAACATATGTAATATCTGGTGAAAATATTTTATCTACTGCACCAGTGTGATCTGCATGAGAATGTGAATAAATCATATGAGTGATTGGTTCTGAAGTCACATCTTTAATTGCATCAAGATATTTTTCTCCAATAGGCTGTGGTGCATCAACGACAACTACGCCCTGCCCTGTCGTAACAAACATTGTCTGATAACCGCTACCAACTAACCAGTACACATTGTTAGCAATCTCTGTTACAAAGTATCCCTTGTCTCCAATAACTACAGGGTTGATAGTGTAATCAAGTGTGCTTTCAAATATTCCTGTAGTTGGTTCAACTACACATTCGCCTTTATGGTCCATGGCAACGTGTTCTGCATTAAGGGTACACATGTTTCCATATGTCTTTGCATTCATTCCACAGACAGGTGCATATTCTAATGTACATGCAACAATTGGTTTTTCAATATACCATCCTCGTTCTTTTAGCTTGTTAACTGATTCAGGATTAACACATACAGGAGATATGTCATGTTTGAAAATTAATTCTAAAGGTTCGGCACAGATCACGCTACCTGCAGGAATTCCTGCGTTGCCCTGCTGTAATGGTCTCAGATAAGGTTGTTTTATTCCATCAATAACACAGACTTTTCCAGCATAGATGCCAGGTCCACATCTATCATTTAATACACAAATTTTACCAAGTGAAACAAATCCAGGGGCACATAGATTTTTGTAAGGTACATGTCTTGAGGAAGATTTTTCTTCGATTATTTTTACTAGTTCATATTTTTTGCTTGAAGCATCAGCTGGAGGATTTGCGATATCTGTTACTTTAACAGATAGTTTGTATGAGTTTCCCTCTACAAAATCAAATCCTGTTATTTTATCGTAAAAATTAGTCCATTCTGATTTTTCATCATATCTTATTTGCATGCATTTTTGTGGGCCAACTCCAACACAGTCAATCAAATTTGGGCCAACAAAGATGGTTTTTATTTCTTCAGCATATGATAATGGAATTGAAAATACAAAAAATACAGACAGTATGATTAATAGAATCGTAAATTTCACAATAAATTACAATTAAGATCATTTTTATCTTTAACGCTTCAAGAATACGTGTGAACAAAATAATTCCTATCGGAATAGGATGTGTAGCTGTTGGCATTATTATTATGACGATGGTTTTTTCAGGAGATACAAAGCCTGTTCCTCCTGTAACACAACATGATTTACGAATACTAATTGATCAATGGATGAAAAACCCAGATACAGATGACAGAAATCAACGCCTGGAAATAATGAAGGCATATTATACTTTTGAAGAATCAGGTCAGAGATTATCAGACGACCAAGAAGGCAGAGTGATGTTAAACCAGATTAGAAAAATGGTTAGCTTTGATATTCCAAAAACAGAGCTTGATCAAATGAAACAGGAGATTCGTGATGAATTAAGACAGTTAGGATTTAAAATAGAATCCTGATTCATAAATTAGAATACTAGAGACAATTTGAATCATTATTGGAAAAATGGACACAAACAGACATAAAATTTGAAAATTACAGACTAATATTTTTCTAGTTTAATTTGAGAATCAGGTCGAAATTTGCTCCAAAATACGCCTAAAATAGTAGCCACCGATATCCAAAATACACTAACTGCAATTACAGACATTGTTCTGAAGTCATTTACCAATTCCATAGGTGCAGATATTTCATCAGGATTTGGAGGCATCACTACAAACACTATGCTAATAAAAATTGCATATCCAACAAATGCAACAATCTTTTTTTGTGATTGTAATTTTTTGTATAATTGATAAAATCCTACTGCGCCAAAACCCGAGATTGTGATAAATGAAAGATACAGAATTGATCTCAGTATTACAGTTTCAGGGTCACCTACGGTTGGTGGATTTGCAGGATATTTCAAAAATGGGATAAAGTAAATTGCCAACCACATTATTGCCGCAAGTGTAAATGTTTTTTTCAGATCAGTTCTTCCAGGTAATGAACTTCTAGAATATGCGTAAACAATACCAAACAATGCACCAATAGATGTTCCCAAAATTGCTCCAGCTAAAACCTGTCCACCTTTTTGCCAGTATCTATATGAATCAAATTCTGCTCTAAATTCAGGAGTATCTTTTTCTTCACCTGATGCAAATAGATGTTGGTTTTCAATTCCAATTGCTGTGTCAAGATATGGTTCAACAAGTATCAAATTTGCAACACCATGTATGGTACCTGCAAGAGCACCTGAAATCAAAACAATTGCAAGAAATAAAGCTGTTTTCATATTATATCACCTTAATGACACGGGAATCCTGCTGCATGTCTCATGTCGTGAGTTAATTCATGAATGTAAAGATCTTCAAATGCTTGATTACCTAAAACAATGCTAAATAAATGTCCTTGATCATAACCTACAAGGAATAATCCAAATGCAAAAATAATTGCCAAAATCACAATTGAAAGAATAGAAACATTAGATTTTGAAACTATAATTTCTTTTGATTGTGACATGAATCATGTAATTTTACAGTACATACTTAAACTGTTGGATGGTTTATCCAATTAATATACTCTAGGCATGAAAATAATATGAACATATGAAAAAATACAATTATTCTACATTCATAGAATTAACAAATAGAATCACAATCAGATTTAAAATATAAAATACATTTTAAAATTTGTGATTCTAGTCATAACAAAAATATGCGGTCATTGCGATAATATTTATTCACATTTCACAAAAAAATCAAATGCATGCCCTAAATGCAATATAAATTCAGCATGACGTGTAGGGGAATTTGTGAAAGATACCGTGCTGAAAAAAATAGATACACAGACAACACTAAAAGATGTACTTCATGTAACGTATACTTGACATATGAAGGAATAAAATGTCCTTGCTGTGGCACACAATTACGTTCTAAGCGAAAATCAAAATTCCGTAATTAATGATAAAATAAAAATCTAAAACTTTGGAATTATTCTGGTTTTTGAAGTTACTACAACTATTGATATGATTGCAACTGCAAGTACCATCATTGCGACTGTACCAAATTCTGGAACTGACACTTGTACAACATCCATGTCTGAGATGATTGCATCAATTTTTTGATTGACTTCAGATGAAGGTGCACCATTTTTTATCATGTCTCTTAGTTCTATGCGCATGCTGGTTTCAACTTCTTCCATAAGTTCTTGCTGTCCTACTTGTACTAGAGGAGCTTCCAAGAATTCAAAGTTATCAAGATATGCTTTAGTAGCAAGACTAAGCGCTAAATCGGTATTTCCATTGGCATATTCTGTCTTGGCTTGGGTAAGTAGACTTTTAATTGTATCAACGTAAGCTATCAAATCTGCATCTTCATCTTCTAGTCCAAGTATTTCATCAATCTCATGAACAATTCCTCCTGCGATTGTTTCAACATCAGCTGGGTCTGCTCTGTTATCATATGCATCCCACAAACCAGTGTAAAGTTCTTCAGTCTCTTCTACCTCATGTTCAGGTAGATCTGACTTTATCTCATCAAAGATTTGCTGTGATCTCCAGACAAATGCAGAGCCGTCCTGAAACTCTGCCATCTCACCTATCACACCGTCAGATACTGCTTCATGATACTCTGCAATTGAGGTTTGCAGTAATATTTTCATTAAAAGTAGTTTAGTGTCAACTGAATTACTAAGATAATCTCCTACAACTGTTTGTCGTGCAATGGATATTATTTCTTTTGCATCATCAATTGCTTGCTGTGCTTGATCTCGAGATACGGTAGTGGTTGCTTTTTGTCCAAGATTCATCAAAATTGTTTGGACTTCTGAATCAAGTGTCGGATCAGATGCTTGCAATATTGGCTTCATAGAGTCGTATAGTTCAGCTACGGGGTGTGTTGCATGAACCAATGCAAGTTCTGCATTCTTTTCATCAAGATTCTGTTCTAATGCCCAAAAGTGACCAAGTGTTTCTTCAAGGGATGATGCAAAGGAGAGCTTTTCATCTTTAATTTCATCTAGTTCATGAATGACTCGATTAGCTAGCACTTCAACGTCTTCTGGGTCTGCTCTGTTATCATATGCATCCCATAGCAACTCATAAGATTCTTCAATTTCATCTGCAATGTGTGAATCAACGTCTGACTTTATCTCATCAAAGATTTGCTGTGATCTCCAGACAAATGCAGAGCCGTCCTGAAACTCTGCCATCTCACCTATCACACCGTCAGATACTGCTTCATGATACTCTGCAATTGAGGTTTGCAGTAATATTTTCATTAAAAGTAGTTTAGTGTCAACTGAATTACTAAGATAATCTCCTACAACTGTTTGTCGTGCAATGGATATTATTTCTTTTGCATCATCAATTGCTTGCTGTGCTTGATCTCGAGATACGGTAGTGGTTGCTTTTTGTCCAAGATTCATCAAAATTGTTTGGACTTCTGAATCAAGTGTCGGATCAGATGCTTGCAATATTGGCTTCATAGAGTCGTATAGCTCAGCTACTGGGTGTGTTGCATGAACTAATGCAAGTTCTGCATTCTTTTCATCAAGATTCTGTTCTAATGCCCAAAAGTGACCAAGTGTTTCTTCAAGGGATGATGCAAAGGAGAGCTTGTCTTGGTCGGATTCTGCAAAAATTAATGGTGAAGTGGAAATCATAAAAACAGCAAAAACAAAAGATATTGCAGTTATTTTATACATTAGAATTTCACACGATAAATAAATGATTTAAATGGTTTGCATGTTATGTAATATTGTTCTATAATCATAGAATGAATATTTGAAAAATTAAAAATCATCTAATCAAATTAAAATCAGTTTTTTAATGAAGATGTGTTTGTGAATCTTCTTTTTGTTTACAACACTTACACAAAGTAGACACTATCAAATTACATTTTGAGCATTTATCAAACTCGTCGATTTCACACTCACAAATTCTACATAGTTTATTATTCATAAGAGAAAAAACATTCTGTCAATGCGACAGAATTGAGAGCAATGGCATAGCATCCCACTGTAACATGTGATAATCAAGTATTCCTGAGCATATCTTGCTATATTTTTCATAGAATATTTTTGCCTCTTGTGCTGTTCCTTCAAATACAGCCATACTTGTCTTGTTATCACTAAATGCACCAGACCACATAATTTTTCCATTTGCATGCCAATCATCAATTAATTCACCAATTAATGGAGTGATTTTTTCTAAGTCATGCATGTTAGTTGTGTCCTTGAAACTACTGACTAAAACCCAGGGGATTTTTTGTTCAGTCATATTTGTTTGTTCCATAAAATAAATATCACAAAATAGAATTTATCATTATAGATTATTCCATCAATCTATTTTACATTAACATAACACACATTTGATTTCAAAATATAGAATAACTTTAGATAACATTCTGTATTTTTAATAACATTTGTAACACGAGAATAGTGTGATGTGTGTGGTTTTTTATTGTATGCACTACACATATTCCGACCAAGAGACCATTAACCAAAAAACTTGTTTTGCTTCACTCACGTGCTTCAGGATCTAGTTGCTATTGGCATTACAAGTCATCTTAGTTGGTTAATGGTCTCAATTTTTTAAAATCCATGATATGATTTAGTAATATATGAAATAAGAAATTAGGAGACATATTCCAACATTCATGTTTTTGTAATCATATTATTTTGTTTTAAATGAATAATTGGTTCAAATTTTTTAATACAAATCTCAGCTTCACGAATGTTACTTCTATAGAATTTACTCTTTTGACGATTGATTAATTCAATTTTCTCCACACGTATCAACCCAAGAGATTCCAATGTCGATAATTTTTTGTAAACAGTACTTGAAGGTATTTTATTTTCAAAAGAAATTTGAGAAGGTAGTTTTGATTGATTTACAATAGAAAATAGAATTGTTCTAGATTCTAAATCAGACAGTTCTTTTAGAATAATCTGATTAATGTTATATTTTCTCAACCCTAGTGGTGTAACTTTGGGCATTATTTTATTTCTAGAATACCTATTAATGTAAAATCCGGTAATTCTATTGACATAGAATTAATTTGTAGAACCGTAATCAAATTTAAGATAAAAAATATTTTAGAATGTATGACTCTAATCAGGAGAAAGATTTGCAATTGGGGTAACGTGTAACCTATTCTAAAAAATATACTTGCGTCCTAAATGCAACATAGTAAAATAAAACATTAAAATCATTATTCACGGATTATTTTTTTATTTTTAGAGAAATTGGATTTTAGTTTCTGACCGCAATTTTTTATTTTGTGAATATAATATGATATCAGAAATTAGTCCTGTAAGCGTATGTGTGGTATTTTTTGATCATATTCTATAACTGTGGAACTTATGTCAAATTTAAATAAACATCACAAAGAAACATCGCATGAATAAATTTTATGTCTTAATTCCAATAATATTGATAGCTGGAATTGGCATAGGATACGGTGCATTTGTAACAACAGACAACAGCATAGATACAACTACAAAGAAAGTCATAACACTTGCAATTCAACCAACAGCTCAAGCAAGTGACATAGAATCACAAGCAAATGAACTAGAACAATATCTAGAACAAGAAACTGGTTATGACATTCAAATTTACGTCCCAACTTCATATGCGGGAGTTGTAGAGGCCTTACGCTTTGGCAAGGCAGATGTTGCATTTATGAGTGCATGGCCTGCATATCTTGCAGTAGAGAAGGCAGGTGCAACATTAGAAATTGCAGAAGTAAGAGAAGTGGTTATAGGAGACACATTAACTGCGGAGACATTTTATTATTCATATTGGGTTGTTCCAAAAGATTCACCATATAACACACTAGAAGATCTAAGGGGCAAACGTGCAGCATTTTCAAGTCCATTATCCACATCAGGGTATGTAACCCCAATGAAAACAATGGTAGAGACAGGGTTAATCACAGTAGAAAAAGGCAAGGAAGTTGATCCAAAATCATACTTTTCAGATGTGGTATTTGCAGGAGGTTACAGTCAAGCATGGGAAGCACTGAAAAGCAACAAAGTCGATGTTAGCATAATTGCAGGTGATGTAAGCGAGAAACTTTACAGAGAAGTAAGAGAAAATACAAAGGCAATCCACGAGCAGGGCCCTATACCATCACACGGTGTGGTATTTAGCAAAGAGATGGATCCTGCTGCAAAAATGGAAATCAAACAAGCGATGTTAAAGATGGGAAATGATGACAGTACAAAACAGATCATGAGAAAACTTGTGTCTGCAATATTTGTGGGTTTTGAAGAAACCACGGCAGAGAAGCATCTTGAAAACTTGCAGAGCGCACTAGAAATGACAGGTTTGAAATATACGGAGAAAGTTTAGTCAAACGTATGAATGCACTCAGTATGAACACCGTTCATCTGACTGTTAATAGTAAAAAAATACTCAACAATATTTCGATTGATATCCCACAGGGTGATGCAATTACTATAATGGGACCAAATGGGGCAGGAAAGACTACCCTTTTGCGAGTTGCATTAGGTCTTATCAAACCAACCTCAGGGGAACTATATTTTTTTGGAAAAAAGGGACTAGATAAAGAAAACCAAAAACGTCTTGGGTATATTCCACAAAATTTAGGATTAGTCAATGAACTTAGTGTATTTTCAAATGTAATGATGGGCGCATTAGGAAGAATGCCACGTTGGCGTTCCATTACAGGTATGTATTCAAAGGATCTGTTAGATGACGCATATTCTCTAATGTATGATCTAAAGATTACTAATCTAAAAGATGTAAAAATAAAAAAATTAAGCGGTGGGGAAAGACAAAGAGTTGCAATAGCAAGAACGTTAATTCAAAAACCATCAATGATTTTAGCTGACGAAATGACTGCAAGTCTTGATTTTAAGGCAGCGGTTTCAGTAATGGATATTTTTTCAGAAGTAAAAAAGAAAATGAAGATCACATTATTAATGACACATCACAATCCAGATCTTGCCAGATTATACAGTGACAATGTATTGATTATGATAAACGGAAGAATTGAAAAAAATATTTTAGCAAGTGAAATAACACAGGACGTGATTGGGAGTCTCTATGAATCCTAATCGTTTTCAGTATACTTGGATTGCCATACTGCTAATAATAATTGGAAGTTCTATACATCTTGGATTTAATCCATTATCAATAATTAGTGATGTAGACAATTCCGCAGTAATTGTTGGTGAATTACTAGAATTTGATTTTAGCGTATGGGACAAGGTATTGTTTTCTTTAATTGAGACATTGGAAATGGCATTAATTGGATCCAGTATCGGTTTTGTATTATCAATTCCAGCAGCATTGCTTGCAGCAAGAAACATCTCTCCATCATATGTAAGTATAATTTTTAGAGGTCTACTTGGAATATTGTGGTCAATACCTCCTTTGTTATGGGCGATTTTACTTGTGGTAGTTGTAGGATTAGGTCCAACTGCGGGAATATTTGCAATATCTCTATACATTATGGGATTAAGTGGAAAATACTTGTATGAAATCTATGAATCACAAAATGCATCGGCATATGATGTGATGCATGTTATGGGTGCAACAAGAATGCAGATTGCCAAATTCGTAACAATTCCAGAAGCACTGTCACATATGGGAAATCAATATCTGTTTTTATTATCATACAGTGTAAGAGAATCATCCATTTTGGGATTGGTCGGAGCAGGAGGAATCGGATTTTATATCATGCATCATCTTGAAAGTCTTAATTATGGAAAGGCAGCCCCGTTTATACTTGCAATACTGGTAGTGACATTAGGCATGGATTATGCCAGTACAAAACTACGAAAAAGATTGGTTCACAATTAAATTCAATTTCTCCATTACAAGAAAGGAAATGTTATAAAAAATATCAAAATGACATTATTTACTTGACTAGTGACAATATTTTTGAAAAACATGTTCAAATAAGAACATTAGAAAATAATCAACAGTAACTAATACTGATTTTAGTAAACAAAAAAATGAACATATGCACTGCCAAATAGACTTTTAAGGATTAAAAAGATAAAGTGAGTGATTGGTATCTGCAGGAACAACAGAGTTTCTAAGCCTACTTGCGATTCTTTTTGGTGGAGGAATGATTGGTGCTTGGCTAATGCACAAGATAAAATTTCCAACAATCATAGGATTCATACTAGTTGGAATTATAGTAGGACCTTATGGATTAAGTGTAATAGAAGATACCGAATTAATTAACCTGTTAGCAGAATTTGGAATCATCATACTGCTTTTTGTTGTAGGATTAGAATTTAGCATTAACAAGTTAAAACGTGTTGGACTAAACGGAATCATCATAGGAACAGTTCAGCTTGGAATTGTATTCTTTTTGGGATATATTGTTGCAATAGCACTTGGATGGTCTCATCTAGAGGCACTTTTCTTGGGCAGTATTTTGTCTATTACAAGTACTGCGATATCACTTAGATTTTTGCGGGATCTCAATTTAGTAAATACCAAAGAATGGGATACCGTAATCACCATACTGATAATAGAGGACCTTGCAGCTGTTCTTCTTTTAACATTACTTGGAAATGCTTCAAGTGGAGAACATTTTGCAATAACTGATGCGGGTTCATTGATAATTCAAAGCATATTATTTTTTGTTTTGACTTTGGCAATAGGCATCAAGGTAATTCCAAAGCTATTGGAGCGGGTATCCAAAATAAACATGGAGGAAGCTCCTTTTGTCACTGCACTTAGTTTGGCATTTGGTTTGGCAGTTCTTGCACATTTTTTGGGTTTGAGTAGTGCGATTGGAGCATTTTTGATGGGAATGATAATTGCGTCCTCAAAGTTTTCTGAAAAGATAACTCCGCGTGTTTTACCATTAAAGGATTTTTTCATTGTGATATTTTTTGTGTCAATTGGAATGCTTGTAAACATTACATTGATTCCAGATGCAATTTGGATTGCAATTCCAATTGTCATCATAGCGATAGTTGGGAAATTTATTGGAAACATGTTTGCAGCCTCAATGTCAGGAAATACTTTCATCAGTGCATCAACTATCGGTGCCATGATGATTCCTATTGGAGAATTTTCATTTATCATAGCTAAGCTAGGAGTGGACAGTGGAAGTATAGACGAATCCATCTATCCTGTCACAATATTAGTGTCTCTTATCACCATGCTTGCAATGCCTCTTCTTTTACGAGCTTTACCTACAGTTGTAGACCAAAGATCAATCATTCCAAAAAAACTCTTGAATTATGTTTTCTTTGCAGGCAGATTTGTAGGAGCAGGTGCATTTAAAGAAAAAACAGAACAGAGTAATAAAAAAAATGATTTGAAAAAATACGGACCAAAAATCATGGTTCATTTTGTAATAATTGTATCATCACTTGCGTTGTTAAGTTATTTTACACCAACAATAATAGATCTTTTAGAAAATCCAGACATACCATTCTTCATGAGCCCATCGCTGTTTCTTGGAATTTTAACTGCGCTTATTGTATCATATCCAATATTTTTGATGATAGGAAAAACTGAGGGAATAATAGATAGAATATCAAACACGATTACAGTAAATTACGGGCAAAATGAAAAACAACTTGTCAATAAACCAATACATAGAGTATTGCGCAACATCATATTTATCGGAGTAATTTTACTTTTAGTTGCAATATTCATCAGTTTTGTGGATTGGGAGATGGAAAATGCAAAGGTGATCATTTCAACTATAGGTTTTGCAGTAATGATACCTCTGATTCTAAGCACAATATTTTCAATACGAAAACTTACACAGACTCAATTGTTTGACAGTTGGATGTCTTCAGACAAAGAATAATCAGGTACAATTTAGAAAATAACTTGTAGGATGATGAAACAGTACATGATTGACAATATTGTGAAATGAAGCATACGTAACAATGTTACCTGACACTTATCAAGGAAAAATATCCAGTTCTCATATGCAATATTGGAAATTTGCATTTATGATTACCACGTTGTCTGTAATTGGATTGAATATTTCTGAAGTCTTTGCTCAGGTGGAGGGAAATGTGTGGTTTCCAAACTACAACAATAACAAGATAGGTGTACTTCTGGTATCTGAATCTGAAAAAACAGCAGATACAAAAGATATGACAGATATGTCTCATGATCATTCTGGTCATGCACATGTGCCACCATTACAACAGGTAAAAAATGGAGTAGAACCAACAAATGTGAAATGTAGTGATGGAATGGAACTTGTCTTAAGATACACAGATGGTAAACCTGCTTGTATCAAATCATCAAGTGTTTCAAAATTAATTGAAAGAGGTTGGGCAATCCATATTCTTCCGGATTATGAAAAAAATGAAAACAATAACTCGGTCATATTTTCTATTGGCAAATACAATACTGAGACAAATACTGTAGAGTATCATGCCAAATCAAATGGTTATCTAGCAAAACCAACTGAACAAGGTAATTTTCCTGCGGTCATAATGATTCATGAGTTTTGGGGATTAAATGACAACATCAAAGAGATGGCAGAGAAACTTGCATCACACGGATATGTTGTGCTTGCAGTAGATCTGTATGAGGGACAGGTTGGAAAGACATCAGATGAAGCAAGACAAATCAGAGGTTCATTTGAGCAGTCACAATGGGATAACAACATGAATTCTGCAGTAGAATATCTTGAAGAAAATTTTGATGCACAGTCTATTGGTTCTATTGGATGGTGTTTTGGAGGGGGTCAATCATTGAATCTTGCACTAAATAATTCTAAACTAGATGCTACGGTAATTTACTACGGACAACTTGTAACGGATTATGATTCTCTTTCAAAAATTTCTTGGCCTGTCTTGGGAATATTTGCTGGAAATGATTCAGGAATTCCTGAAGAGACTATCAAAAAATTTCAATCAACTCTTGATGAGTTAAACATAGAAAATGAGATTATCATTTACCCTGGAGTGAATCATGCATTTGCAAATCCATCAGGAGATAGATATGCACCAGAAGAATCAAAAGATGCATGGGAAAAGACACTTAAATTTTTTAACGAAAATCTATAATTCTAACAGAAATTAGACAAGATCAAATATTTTATTCTGAATGGACGAAAAAATGGTTCAAATTCTATCAAATTAGTTTGATATTTCGATACTAGAATTTTTATTAAAACCATTACTGTTCATTATGTATTTTACTTTAAATGCCAAAAAGTCCATTTAAGATTATTGCAAAAAATATTGTCCATATTTGGACTAGTTGCCATGCTATTTATTGGAATAATTTCTCTTGCAGTAGCAGAATCTAATGAGCAATCTCTTTTAGATAATTCATCATCACAATCAGTTGAAATTCCAAAATGGATTAAAGATAATGCACAGAATCATTCAATGCAAAATAATTCTAAACAAGATATTATTTCATTACTTGAGAATTTATCAAACATCGGAATGATAAAAAATGTTGTACATACTCAAATGCAGATCTATGACATACCACCTAAAGGTAAGATAGATTTTGTAAGTATCTCTGGAAATGTAAATGAGTATGGAAAATCAGGATTTGTGACATTAGAAATACAAAAACCAGACAATACAAAAGAAATTCTACGCACACCAATATTGGAAACTGGTTTGTATTCTACAGTTTTTCCAATTAATGATCAATCACAAAAAGGAACATATCGAGTCGTATCTGAATTTAACGGTAAGCAACTTTCTGTAAGCTATTTCTCTGTTGCAGATACTGTTAATGACTCCAAAAAAATTCCATCTTGGTTTGGTACTATTTTTTACTGGTGGATTGATAATAAAATAACTGATGCCGAGTTCATTCAAAGCATTCAATATCTCATAGATAACAAAATCATAATTATTTTTATAAATAATCAAACTACTCCAGAACTAGAACTTTCTGTTGAGGGTCAACATTTGGTTCGAAGAGGTACTACTCACACTATAACATCGCATATCACTTATGGAGAGAAACCTGTTGAAGGTGCAAGAGTAACGTTAACAATAGAAGATTATGATGAAAACATAATTCGAGAATTCAATGGATTTTCAGACAATTATGGAGAATTTGTTTTCTCATGGGAAATTCCTAAAAAATATGACGATCTTGAAACTTTACTTGCATATGTCAATGTGACCTATGAGGATTCATCACTTACAAAATTATTTAAATTTCAAGTATATTGTCTGCCTGGTGAATCTAATTGTAAGATTGATGGAAATAGATGATATGTGATTTTAATTATGTAATTTTGATAACATTTGAGCTAGATTGGCACCAATCTTTTTTACTTGCTGTTCTTGTTTTTGATCTTTCATAGTTCCATCCAAATTGAAAGCTTCGTGAGCTTTTGATACTGCTACTTGAGATGGAATTACAAGTACGCCGATATTTTCAAGAATTGCACGAACATGAACTAGTCCTCGCAATCCTCCCAATCCGCCAGGTGATGCACTCATTATTCCGGCTACTTTATCTTTAAAACAAGACATTGGAGATTCATCATCACCCTGTCTTGATGTCCAATCAATAGTATTTTTGAGAACGCCAGAAATTGAGCTGTTATACTCTGGAGATGATATTAGAAATCCATGATGAGATAACATCAATTCTTTTAGCTTACGTGTGTTAGATGGTAATCCTTCTTTTTTTTCTAAATCTTCATCATAAAGGGGCATCGGATAATCACGAAGATCAATTATTGTTACATCGGCGCCTGCTTCTTTTGCTCCAGCAGCTGCTACCTTGACTAGTTTTTTGTTAAACGAATCTGTTCGAGTACTTCCTGCAAATGCAAGTATTTTTGGAATCATAAATAAAGTCAGTAATTGTTATTTAACAAGTTTTCTAGGATTTGCAATTGTTTATCTCATTGAATTTTGCCCAAGTTTGAGCAAATGAATTCATTGCAATGTGAACAAATTGGTCATATGATTTTACCATAGATAATTTTGTATCCACATACGACTGCCGATATTTTGAGCCTAAATCAATCCAATTTTGATATGATTTACTTAATGACTCTAGATACTTGTCAAATTCCTTCAAAGTTTCTTGAGGAATGTTTAGTTTATCAAAGAATTCTTTTTGTGAAATATAACAGGTACCAAACATGTCATCAAAAGAGTGAAGATATGCAGTGTACAAATCAGAGTATTGTTGCATAGTTAATGGCAATTGATATTCCATTTTTTTAACGATTTCAGATGTCCTGTTTTTCATAATGTCGCAGATTGAAATTGTGGATTCATCGGGTTTGGTGTTTTTTGACAAGGTTATACTATACACTTGAAGAGATAAAAACATTTTTCAAATCTGCAAATATTTAGTTGTAAGATAATTTACTCATCGTTTCTTTGTGAGATTTTCTTTTTTTCTTTGTTCAACCCATTTATCAAGCTGCTTTAGAATTTTCCCAAGATCTTGTGTTTGTTTTGTTATACTATATTCTACACGTATCGGTACTTGAGCATAAATTTTTTTTACAATTAACCCATGTTCTTCAAGATCACGTAATCTCTCAGATAATACGGTGTTACTTATCATTGGAATGGCTTTTTTTATTTCATTGAATCTAGTAGAATTACTTTCTGAAAGTTTTTTTAAAATCAACAGAGCCCAAGTCTTTCCAAGAACGCTCCATATTTCATCAGCCTTACATTCTACGTGATTACGGGTCCTTGCCTCTTTCTCAAATTCTGTTTCCATACCTAGTAGCAAAATACTATCTAATTATAAAAAGGAAGTTGTGAGAAGAGTTTAGAATTGAATTTATTTTAAAAGTCAATTTTACCCATCTTCCCAGTGTTGTAATCTAGTATTGCTTGTTTAATTTCATCTTCAGTATTCATTACAAATGGTCCATAACGTGCAACAGGTTCACCTAGAGGAATACCTGCAATCAAAAGAACATCCAAAGGTAATGATGTTTCATTTGAGGCTTTGATTGTTATCTCATTTCCATCTTGTTCAAATAAAACAATCTGCTCTTTGTGAGCAGAAATTTGTTTGTCTCCAAATAATCCTTCTCCATTTATGACATATGCAAATGCATTATAGTTTTGAGGAATAGTTTGTGTCACTTTGGCATTTGGTTGTAAAGTAAAATGAAGATACACAATAGGAGTTCTTGTATCGATGATTGCTTTTTCTCCCATGGATTCTCCTGCAATTACTTTAACCTTGACACCATCCTTTTGTGCAATTGGAATTTTATTTGCTGGTAAATCCTGATAACGTGGATTCATCATCTTGTCTTTTTTTGGCAAGTTTACCCATAACTGAAATCCATGTAACGTTCCACCTTTCTGTGAAAATTCTTTTTCTGGCATCTCTGAATGAATTACACCAGAACCAGCTGTCATCCATTGAATGTCACCTGTTTTTATTTTTCCAGAATTACCTTGCGAGTCTTTGTGTTCAAATACGCCATCAATCATGTATGTAACAGTTTCAAATCCTCTATGTGGATGGTCTGGTGCACCTTTAGCTTCTCCAGCAGATATTTCAATTGGACCCATCTCATCTAACAAAAGAAACGGATCAACTTCTCTAAGGCTGCCATTTGGAAATGCTCTATGTACCACAAATCCTTCACCTTCTAATGTTGTTTTTGCATTAGTAACTTGTAATACTGAACGAGTCTTTGTTGTATTTTTTACTAGATTTTGATTTGTGTTTTGTTTCACAATATAGTATGCACTGTTAATTATTTAAATATGGTAGTAATTACTTACTTAGTAGGTTAGAATAACCTTACCACGATGGTTTGAATATTTTTGGAATTGACATAGACAGATGTAGAATTAAATTTCTAACGCCTTTTTCCAACCTAAAATTTCATTATCAAAATTCTTCAGTTGTTCTTCAAACTGTTCATGGGTCATAGATTCAGGTCGAATAAACAACCAAGATACAGTAGCACCACTTTGGTTAGGAGTAACTCTACACGATACAGTCCATTCTACACCACCGCCGATAAAGTCATTATCTAAAATTCCAAATTTTTCATTTTGTCTTAATCTTATTTTTGCTTTGCCAGATGATGAATCGCATATCCACCAATCATCCTTATCTCTTTGAATATTTTTTAATGCACCGCCAGATTCCCAGTTCTTGACATTTGTGAAAAATTCAAAAACAGTTTTGACATCTTTTGTTGTTACTAGTGTTTTTACAATTATGGATCTTGGAGCACTCATGTTCTAAAATCAATAACGTTGATGTCATATACGTTTCTTAGGTCATATTCGTAGGATCGGGTTGTTAAATGAAGAGTAAATTAGACATAAAAAAAATGTGAAAAATAATCAATCCTCTAAAACATGAATTAGATCTTTTAGTTTACGTCTTGATTTTGGCGATTTGCGAACATCTGGATATCCAATACAAAGAATAGATGAAGGCCTCAAGTCAGTTCCAAGAACTTGTTTTACTTTATCTTCATCAATCATTCCAATCCAGATAGAGCTTAATCCCAAAGCTGTTGCTACTAGTTGAGAGTAAGATGCAGCCAAAGTAGCATCTTGCAGAGAAAACTTTGCAAGCATTTCAGGCGAGAAATTCATCTTGACTCTACTAGGATTCATACAAAAAACCAAAACCAGAGGAGCATTAACAAATGGTTGACGATTTGCAGCCTCCACAAGTGCCTCTTTTGCTTTTTTACTTTTCACATAAAATACTTCTAATCCCTGAAAGTTTCCAGCAGATGGAGCAGTATCAGCTGCTGCCAAAATCTTTTCAATCTTCCAGTCTTCAACCTTTGTTTTAGAAAATTTTCTTGTAGAACGTCTTGTAGAAATGATCCTAAATATATCAGATTCAGATACTTCAGCTCCTTTTGTTTTACTTGATAATATGGCATTAAGAAGAGATGTTGGTTTTTGAGATTTTTTTTCAGATGGCTTTACATCATCGTCTTTTTGAATCCATACAGATGGATAGAATTCTTTGGGGAAGATTTGAACGTATAGTGGATCATGTGGAATTTTTGCATATTCTAAAATTTTTTCCCTAAATTCTCTCGCATTTGCTTCAAGCTGATCTCTGTCTTTTAGTCTAAACTGAACAACATCAGAATTTATTAAAATTTCACTAAAATTATCTTCCAGTTCTACTTTACCTACATTATTGTTTTTTAGAATTTCAACTAACTGATCTAGCTCATCTTTGTTTAATACAACTGTATCGACATCATCTTCATCTATACCACTCCAAATAATTCTGCAACCATCCTTTGAAAAATAAGATGGTTCCACTTTAGAAAAAATCATTAATTCAGATATCAAAATCATACATAAAAAAGTAATCTGAAATTTTTCATTTTGACGACAAATGAAAAATAAATATTAAAATTTCACGCAAAAAACAGCTAAATATGAATAAAATGCGAGCCATGGTATTATCTAAATGCGCACCAATTGAGACAAATCCTTTGAAATTAACTGAAATAGATAGGCATGAAATCAAAAGACCAGACGAGATTTTAATAAAAATTGAGGCCTGTGGAGTTTGTCACTCTCAGCTGCACGGAATAGAGGGAGATTGGAAAGATATTGGAATTCCACCGACTTTACCAACAGTCCCAGGTCACGAATTGGTAGGAAAAATTATTGAGATTGGCAGTAACGTAACTAAATTCAAAGTAGGAGACAGAGCTGGAATTACTCCACTACTTGAAGCATGTAAAACATGTCAATATTGTAAAGAAGGCAAGGAACAGCTTTGTGAATCTTCAGAGATCACAGGGGAATCGCTCAGAGGAGGATATTCAGAATACATTACAGTATCACAAGACTTTGCAACAAAGATTCCAGATAAAATGAAAGCAGAGTATGCAGCCCCGTTATTTTGTGCAGGAATTACAGCTTACAAGGCAGTAAAAGCTGCAGAACCAAAGTCTCACAAAAAGATTGGAATATTTGGAATTGGTGGTGTGGGCCATATGGCAGTACAGTTTGCAAAAGTAGAAGGATCCGAAGTTATTGCATTTTCACGTAGTAAAAATCATCTAGATGTTGCAAAGAAACTAGGAGCAATTGATGCCATGGTATTTTCAGATAAACAGGAATTTCTAGATGAGCTAAAAGATAAACATGGGATGTTAGATGCTGCAATTGTCTTTGCACCAGCAGATGTGGTAACTGATGCTGCAATAAAATCAGTAAAGAAGGGTGGATTAATTGTAATTGCAACAGTTGGAAAGAATCCTACATTTTTTGCATTTGAAGAAAAAACAATTCGTGGAACTGTGATTGGTTCAACTAAAGATATGGAACAAGTAATCAAAATATGCGATGAAAATAATTTGACTGTAGTTACAGAGACTTATCCTCTTGAAAAAGCAAACGAGGTTCTCAAGAAACTAAAAGAGTCTCAGATTCAAGCAAGAGCAGTATTGATACCCTAGTCTACAAAATAGGCTCAAAAATACCTATATAGATTATTGATATACTATAGGATTACAAGAAATCATTGTGATTCGGTTATACTTTCACATAGCAACTAATAATCATGACAAAAACACCAAAAATTCAACTCGTAGATGATTTTATCGAAGGCGAGTTAGATTATGACGATGATGGAACCTATTATGGAGAATAATATTCCACATCGTTTATTGTAAAAAAATAAAAGAAATTTTTAGACAAAATCAACATTAATGTACTATTAGAGACAAGAATATTCATGGCAAATTACACAACACAAGTAAATACAATCCACAAAAAATTTACTGGTGCATTAAAAAAGGCAAAAACAAGACAGGCAATAAACAAAGCATACAGTGCCCATAGAAAAGATCATGAGAGATTACTCAAAAGTCATCTTGCCGAAGAAATGAGACAGATTAAAAAAGCCAAAGCAAAACTTGATTAATCAAAAATATTTTTTATTTTTTAATAAACAAGATTTTTATGAATTTACAAGATTTAGTTTAAAACTATAGAATTATGTGATTCGCTCTATTGCAACAAATCCTTCATCTAAAGTCGGAATATCAAATGAATTGATTTGTTCTAGAATTACCTCTTTTGGTATAGATTTTCCGCTCTTTTTTTCTCTGTTTTTTAGTCGTTCAAATATTACATTTTTTGGTAATTCAAAACTAACTGCACTTAATTCCAAGTTTTTTCCATGTTCTAATGCAAATGACTTTAATTCATTAATCAGAGAGATTCGAATGTGGCGTTTTAGATGAGTTCTATCAATTACAAAGTCTTTATCATTTAAAATGCAATCATGTATCTTTTCAAAAAATTTTGATGTAATGTAATCAAATTTTTTTTTATTTTGTATATAATCAAATGCTTGAGTATATGAAATTCCCATGATATCAGCTAATTCTTCAATAACAAAATCAGTGGAGCAGGCGACGTATTCCTTATGAGAATTAACCCATGTAGTTTTGCCAGAGCCAGATACGCCAATCATAAATATTCCCTTCATGGAGATAGATGGATTTTGACAATTATTTGGGTATAACCAAACATGCCAAAAGAGGCAAAATCAGAGTAGAATTTAGGCATATTTTGATTCAAAGGGCTTTACAATAGTTTAATTACGACTCGATTTCAAGGAGCTTCAGAAAGATATGCCCTTCGATAGAGATGGCCCAAGAGAAATGTTTACTGCAACCTGTGGTGACTGTGGCAATGAATGTCAAATACCATTCAAACCAAAAGACGACAGACCTGTATATTGCAGAGAATGTTTCCAAAAGCATAAACCTCAAGAACGCTCCGGCGGTTCTAGATTTGGCGGAAGATCAAGTTATGGCGGTAGATCAAGTTATGGCAGAGGATCAAGTGATAGAGGCTCCAGATTCAGTAGAGATGATAGACCAAGAGAAATGTTTACTGCAACCTGTGGTGACTGTGGCAATGAATGTCAAATACCATTCAAACCAAAAGACGACAGACCTGTATATTGCAGAGAATGTTTCCAAAATCACAGACAAAACTAGTAAATTGTTTTGAGTAAAACTCAAAACTCCGAATATTTTATCTAACCAAAGATTTAGAATCTTTCATTTCTGCCAAATATCATTGAATGAAATACCAACCAGAGATAAAATAAAAATTGGAATTAAAGTAAAGATTGTTCAAAAACAAGATCAAAGAAATGGAAATTTGACTGAAGGGATGGTAAAAAGAATTCTTACATCAAGTAAATTCCACCCTCATGGGATTAAAGTGGAATTAGATAATGGAAAAATAGGACGCGTTCAAAGTTTAGTGGCTTAAATAACAGATGATAGAATTTTTCATATGAACTGCAAAAGATGCCATCATACTAATGAAGCCCACGTATCATCAAATGAAAGTAAATCATTGATGAGGGCAGGTAAATGCAACATTCCCAGTTGTACCTGCAAGCAGTATCTAGACCCTATTCAAGAGATAGACGAAGACTTGATGTGACAATAATTCATATAGTAAATTCTACTAAAACATTTTATGAAAAAACATGCACCTGCTGAAGAGATGAAACAAGAGTTAGATAATTTATTATCCAAACTAAACGCAATGGAAATTGTTGCATCTGATGAATTTCAAAAAGGATCAGTTAAGGTGTTAAGAGCGCTAGTAGAAGGACAGATTCACTCAATTAATGAATTTGAACATTTGAAAAAAGCAATGGACTTGCTTACATTAGAAATTTTCAAATTACAAAATAAGATCAAGAGTTAAGTCTAGTATCACTAATTCCACATTCAGTACAACGAATAATGGTTGATTTTTCTAATACTTGATCAACTTTCATTTCAGAACCGCAACAAGGACAGGATATTTTTTGAGTATCTGATTTTTGACGTATCTTATAATCAGGCTTTACCTCTTTTATCTCCTCATTGCATATAGGACGGTATCTTGTAATGATAAGATCAGTTATTCTTTTTCGTTCTTCATTTCCTGATTCAAACATTGGCAATATGGCCAGATGTAATGATTTTTCTAAGGCTAAATTATTCCAGCATTTGAAACTAGGGTGATTGGTGAAAAACTTCTCATCTGAGGTCTGCTCGCAATCATCGGCATAAATTATCTTAAAAGAGTCCTTTTGTCTAGACAGTATCAAATAGACAACTTTTTCCATTGGAGGTCCCCATTCTGAAAGTTTGATTGGACCGAGAAATTCGTATTGGAGAATTTGAATGCTCAATGAATATAGATCAAATTACTGACTTTTGTTTTTTGCTAGTATGATAAAAATAGTGCCAAGATTTGATCGTAATTAACTTCTTGAAAAGAATAAATTCAAGAGAATAAGATTTTTGTTGAATGAAAGAACCTCACAATCATGCTCAAGTAGGTTATAGCATGATTTTGGTAGCAGCAAGTCTTACAGCAATTGCCCTTATTGCACTGGCAATAGGTGCAGATGTGCTTTTTGGAGACAATATTCAAAGGGGAAATACGGCTCATTTTGAAGAATGTAAAGCAATTGATTTTAAATCAAAAGACTGTGAGAAATATTGGGATAGAATTAACAACGAAGTATCTGGAATTTATGTAGATCTGGGTAAATAAGTTCAAGACCAAAATAGAAAATTTGATTTATGTCAAGATAATTTATTATTAAAGCATATTAGGTTGATTTCACTAAATTAATCCATGAATGGTTACGAGTTTCCTAAAAGTTCAGAAATCATACAATTGCAAGAGAAGTTAGATACGTTAATTGAACATCATAAACAAAAATGTAAGTTATATGAAAATGCCAGAAAAAGTAAAAACACAGAGATGGCAAATCGTTTGTATGAGGACAGTAAAATTTTATGGAAATCAATTGAAGATATAAAAAAAGAAATTAAAAAATTACAATAATTTAGAAAATAACTTAGTAGCCATTTGCAAAATCTTCCATGGTGTTTAGATTTTTAGTTAGCTTATTCATTGCATAAAATGCACCACCAACGATTCCTGCATGGTAAAATGTATACAAAAATACAGCCGAAGATGTATGATCAGATTTTGTAAAACTTAGAATTAACATGGTAAAGAAAACAAATGTTCCAACGCATGTTACAAGTTTATTGAGTATACCGTCACTCATTCCAACAATTCTCTTTGTGGCACCTGCCATCAATGCAATGCTAGTAAGAATTAGAAAAGTTGCACCGCCGTTTGCAGTTACGTATTCGTTTAACCATGGAAGTAGGCCATCTTTTAATATATCAGATTCAGGCATTGTACTGCCTCCGTTTAATGCAAAGTTTACTGCACTGAACATGCTTCCGATAACAAAGAAGAACAAGAATGTTTTAGCAATGGACCTTTTGAGGGGACTGCGTATCTCACTTGGTTTTACGGCTCGCTCAGTAATTCTCACACCATAAAGAAATCCAATTGCAGCTGCTGGCAGAAACATCAGATTAATCAAAATTGGAGATTCTTGGTTAATTGCTTCAATTTGAGGATAAAATACTAGAAACAAAAGTACGGCAAAGGAAGCAGATACTACAAACAAGATCAAATTAAGATATTTGCGGTCACCAGATGCTGTCTGGTCGTATTCCCAATTGTACATTTTTAAGAATCAGAACGAAATCATTAAAGTTCAAGTCGAAAAATCATTTGGTCAAAGTATCAATTCTCTTTACCCTTTTTACAGACTTCAGCCTAACAAATTCAATGAAATTGATTACTTTGGTAGGTGCTGGGATAACAATTATGGGCGTAATTTTTCATCTTCAAGGCCAATCAATAGTGGGCCCAGAATCATCGTTTATGTATTCAAACCCAGAGTGGGTCAACTATGGAATTCAGATTGCGATGATAGGAACCATAATCATGGCAATTGGAATTAGTTTGAGATTTATTAGAAAATCTAAACGGTAACTCGAAGAGTTATAGTGCTACGAATTTTTCCTACTTTACGAATTTTTGTTGAAATGATATTATTTAGTTGGGTTATGGTTTCAGTCTCTAATGAAACTACAATATCATAATTTCCAAATGTGATAGTACAGTCTTTAATTTCTGGAATCTCTTTTAGTTTTAAATAGATTGAATGTTCTTCGCCAATTTCACAGCTGATCAGCATGTATGCTTTTTCCATTTCAATTGCAATGAAAAACACTACAACTTAAAGACATCTTAGAAAAGATTCTACGATCTCAAAATCCAGATCCTAGTGGATCTTCAGGTTTCATAATTTCACGAAGAACTATAGTAGCAAATGAACCTCGAGATAAAGTAAACTCTACTGTAGTATCTTTTGAGAAATGATCTGTACATTGAATTGCAGCTTGTCTAAATCCCCCTTCACTGCTAATTTCTTGCATCTCTTTGATGAAAAAATCTTTGGGAGTGATTTCTTCAGTCTGAAGAATTTTAGATATCTGAAAATCAAAGCGAGTTTTTTTGTAATACGAATAACCGACAAAAGGCAAAGCAAGAAACTGATCTAGTCCTTTAACATATTTTCCAATAATTCCATGAGAATCATAACAAACATCACCCTCTTTAGCAGCAAAGAGATTTTCACCATCAGTAAATGCGGCACTTAATGTATGATTAAAAAGAAAAGATTGGTAAGCTTGGACGTAAAATCTTCGTAAAGGTAATGGTACTGCATGTATTGCTTTTTGTGGATCATCATGTTCAATCATTTCTTGGAGCACGATTCTTTCAACATCCATTTGTGGAGGAACTTGATCCAAGTATTTTTTGTAATTTGAAGGGTCTGCAAGTTTTTCTCTTATCTCGGTATTTTCTTTAGAGTCATAAGTAGAGGTAAAAGATAGGAGTAAATCGACTGCTTTTTTGAAATTTCGCTGTAAAAGGGCCTTGCCAATAAGATGAGTTACGGCTCTTTTAGAGCCAAATCGTTGGTAACCGTAAAAATTTAGAATTTTATCATATTCTGCAAAGTCAGATAAATTTCCAACACAGTTTGAAATTTTAATGCTAAAATGATTACCAATCATATCTTTTTTTGATAGAGGTTTTTTTACATGGCCAATTTTTTCAAGAGAATATTTTTCGGAAGAATAATTATCAATTGATTTACTTTTGCTATCAGAGCAAACAAATTGTTCAGTAACTGCAGATGCATCCTTTAATCCAAGTGATTTTAATCTAATTCCTGTTTTTTTAAAAATATCAGATAATGCATGGTTGGTATCTATTTTTTTCTTTTTTAGTTTGTATACAGCATAACCATCTTGTTGGATAATTGATTTAAGTGATTTTGGAGAGAGTACTTCATCTACTTTAAAGTGCTCAGATTCATCTTTAATTCGTCCGCCAATTCCATTAAATTTTGTACTATAAACTAAGATTCCTATTTGAGAATCTATTTTTGGTATCACGGTAATATTGTCACTGTAACAAATTTACTAATTGAAACATCTTCAATTTGAGCACCTACCAATACTTTGTATGTTCCAGGAGCTGCTTCATCAGATGCAGAGATTTTTACATCTGCAGTTTTTGGAATACTTAGCTGGAAAGAATGAGAATCACTTGTAGCATCTAAAAATGTTACATAATCAGAGAGTATCAAGTATACATTCTCATCAACGGTACTCTGGGGTGTGACTGTCAGAGAGATATTTTTTGATTCTCCAGGGAGTAGCGAGATATTTTGAGTGTCAAGAGTTACATCAAATGGCAAAGGTACAGAAGTGTCAACTACTCCAATTTTATTTTCCACCCATTCGGTAAACCAGATTTTATCTTTGTATATGGAAAAGTCAAAGACTTGAGCTAAACCACAGTTAAAATTAAGATCACAGTCTCCCCAGGCTGGATTTTTTGATGGAACAAGGTACTCTACAAGAGAATCAGTTTTTGGATCTAATACTGCAATACTGTTTGCAGTTTGTTCGTTAAACACTAACTGACCAACAGAATTACTTTCAATCCAATATGGTCTAGATATTGGAGATTTAATGACGCCAGTGGAATTACCATAAGTGGATACTTTAGGATCAGATGTTGGGTAAGAGATGAATTGGTTTGTGTCTGGATTAAAAGTAAAGATTGCAGAGTTTGAGGTGTCAGCAATCCAAATCAGACCATCAGAAACTGTTAATCCGTTTGGAGTAAGTAAATCAGTTGGTAATTGGAATACTTGAATGAAATCAAGAGCTGGAAGTGAATTTGTATTAGCAGTTGCTATGGAAGTACGATATGCATCTTGATCAAATCTTACAAGTACTCCACCTTGTTGGAAGATCCAATTTGTATACCAGACATTGTTGTCTTCATCGATTGCAAAATCACCAGTTACAGAACCATCTACAGGAGATGGAATATTGAGATAACTTAACTCTGCATCAGATAAAGTAGGGTCTAAGAAAGTGAGTTTGTTTCCATTAAAATCATTTACCACTACTTGTGAGCCAAGTATCTTTAATTTTTGTGGCAGAGAGTCACCATCAGATGGAAAATCAATTCGTTGATATTTTTGATCATCTGTAGTAAATTTCCATATAGAGTCATAAGATTCATCTGTAAACCATACAGAACCGTCAGGAGAATAATCCATTCCCCAGATCATTGAACGACCATTTTGGGGCCAAAGGGGATTTTCAAATTCAGTAAAAGATTCAGAGATAGGATCAAATTTTCCTAGTTTGCCAGTATTTGTTTCTGCAAACCACACGTTTCCGTTATAATCTGTAACTATTGCTAAAGGATTAGTACAAACAGTTGGAATAGAATATTCTTTGATAAATTTGGTAGATTGTGCAGGTGAAGATCCACAAAATTGTGCACGTTGAGAGTCAGGAAAATTATCGGCTGGAGTTCCAGTTTTGGTTATCTCTTCATCTTGGATCATTGGCTGGTTATTTAGAAGCACTCCTGCAGATAGTGACGTCAGCATGATTGTTCCAAAAAATATAGCGACAATGAGGCCTTTTTTCTTCACAAATTAAAAAATAATTAACCCAAGTTATATCTTATTGCAAGAAAAGATCTACTAAAGTAATTTCAAATCGCCAGTAATTTTATCAATTAAATTCTCAGGAGCAGGACCAATTGAAATACAGGTGATAGTTCCTGGAGCGATTTGAGTATGACCAGCATCAGTGACTTCAGACCAGGGAAGGTCCAGATCAATAGCGTGTTTTTTTACTTCTTGCAATTCCTTAATTCCTGAAACTTTGAGTACAACTTTTTCTTGGCCTCCCCACCATTTACTGAACCATTCAGGATGAGATTTTCTTACATGTTCAGCACCTAAAACACAAGCATGACCTACTTGTGCAGCAATCTTTCCTTTTCCCATTTCAAGATCAGTTCTAATTACAATTACTTGCTTGATATCGCCCATAAAGATATCAAAATCATACTTAATGAAAAACTTTTGAGTTAAATAATTGACAATAAAATGAGAATTGTGTATTATGACGTAATAATTGCTGGTGGAAGTGTTGCTGGATTGATTTGTGCAAGAGAAGTGGCAAGAAATAATCACAGCGTTCTTGTAATTGAAGAAGATTATGAAATCGGCACACCAGAACACTGTGGTGGATTAGTAAGCACCGCGGGTCTTGAAGAACTTGGGATAATTCCATTTAGAAAGACTTTTGATCATTTGATAGATTCAGCTGAGATTCATGCACCAAATGGCAATAGTTTTTCTATAAACTCAAAGAAGCAAAAAGTTGCAGAAATTAGTAGAAGAGAGTTAGACAAACAACTAGCACATCAAGCACAGAAAAATGGAGCAGTAATCAAAGTAAGAAATAGTTTTCAAGAAATAACAGATAAAGGAATAAGAACTAACGAAGGAGAAATTGAATGCACAATCTTTGTTGATGCAAGAGGAGTATCATCTTTAATTCATAAAGATAGAACAGGAATTTTATCTTCGGCACAATACGAAATTTATGCGGATTGGATAAAGAAAGGAAGAGTAGAAGTATTTTTAGATCAAGAAAGATATCCAGGATTTTTTGCATGGGTAATACCTTCTGATGAAGGTAAAGGAAAGATAGGAGTTGCAGGAAAAGGAATCAATGTTGCAGAGACAATAGAAAAATTTCTGCAGACAAAGGGAAATTACTCAACAGTAAGGAAAATTTATGCCCCAATTTGGATTAAAGGTCCAATTGAAGAATTCGTAAATGGAAAAACAGTAACAATAGGAGATGCAGCAGGACAAGCAAAGCCAACGACAGCTGGGGGAATTTACTCTAGTGGTATGGGTGGAATGTATGCAGGACAAGCAATTTCAAAATATTTAGAATCAAAGGAAAGATCAGATTTAGAAGAATATCAAAAAAGATGGACCGAGAAATTTGGAAAAGAATTTGAAAAGCAATTGTTTGCAAGAAAGATTTTAGAAAGATTAGATAACAATACAATCAATAAATTATTTGAATCTATATCACCTGAAATAATAAAGGAGATTTCTGAAAAAGATGATTTTGATTTTCATACTGGATCAATTGTAAAATTACTTGGGATCAAAGGATCACTCAAAACTGCTCAGGTCATAATCGGTGGAGAATTTAAAAAACTCCTAAGTTAGAATGCGTAATTTCTAAGCAAGGTATAAATGATGTTTACAGAAAATTGTGGCATGTCATCTACTATTTCGTTACCAGCATGTAGTTGTTGTCACAGACATATTATGCCTAATGATAAATGTGTAAAATTCAATTGCCCAAATTGCGGTGAGAAATTAATTTGGAGATGCGAAAGTTGCAGAGAATCCGCAAAATCATATACTTGTGATTTGTGTCATTCTCAGGGACCTTAGAAAATTGACTCAGTTACTACTAGTTACAAAAATTCTTCCAACTGGAATGGATGTTGATTTAGATAAATTATCAGATTCAATTAAAGGAGTTCTAAAAGAAGGAATACAAATGAAAAGACATGCAAAAGAGCCATTAGCATTTGGATTAGAATTTCTCAAAGCAGAATTTGTTTTAGAAGACAAAGAAGGTCAAATGGATTCACTAGAAGATGCTGTTAAATCAGTTGAGGGAGTAAGTGAATTCGAAGTACTCAACATGAGTAGAATGTCTGTGGACATGAAATAGGTGATTTTTTGGTACGCAAAGATGAACCTTTGCAGATGAGAGTTGGTGAAGCTAAACAGAGAGATGTTGGTAAAAAGCGCGCCAGAGTCGGACCAGAAGCAATGGACCAGCTCAAAGTCACACCAGGAGATATCATTGAAGTTATGGGGTCAAGAACCAGCTGTGCCGTTGTTTGGCCAGTAGATGAAGATGAAAAATCTCCAGATATTATCAGAATTGATGGACAGACAAGGAAGAATGTGGGAGCATCATTAAATGATATTGTAAAAATTAGAAAGGCAACATCAAAGATTGCAAAATCAGTAGTGTTGATTCCAGTTAATGATTCAGTTACAGTCGATAAAGAGTTTACAGATTTTGTAAAAAATAGATTGAAAGGATTGCCAATTACACATGGGGATGAAATTTCAGTTATGATTTTAGGAAACTCGATGGACTTTAAGATTAGCAAGACATCTCCAAAACACATTGTAAAGATTGACAGATCAACTACCCTCACAATATCTGCCGAAGCTTCAGGAGATAGGAAATCAAGAGTAACTTATGAAGAAGTTGGAGGATTAGGTCATGAAATTAAAGCAATGAGAGAAATTGTTGAGCTTCCATTAAAGCATCCAGAGTTATTTGTAAGATTAGGAGTAGAGCCGCACAGTGGAGTTTTGTTGTATGGTCCTCCAGGTTGTGGTAAGACATTGATTGCAAAAGTTCTTGCAAGTGAATCAGAGGCAAACATGTTTTCAATTAATGGTCCAGAAATTATGAACAAGTATTACGGAGAAACAGAAGCAAAGCTTAGAGACATCTTCAAAGAAGCTAAAGATAATTCCCCAAGTATTATTTTTATTGATGAAATTGATGCGATTGCTCCAAAAAGAGAAGAAGCATACGGAGATGTAGAAAAAAGAGTAGTAGCCCAGTTATTGGCATTGATGGATGGTCTCAATGACAGAGGAAATGTAATTGTTCTTGGAGCAACCAACAGACCAGAAAGTATTGATCCTGCACTTAGAAGACCTGGAAGATTTGACAGAGAGTTTGAGATATCAGTTCCAAATGATGATGGTAGATTAGAGATTCTCATAATTCACACAAGAGGAATGCCAGTTGCAGCAGATGTTGACCTTAAAGACTTGGCTGCAGAATTACATGGATATACTGGGGCAGATATCAAGTCACTTTGCAGAGAAGCTGCACTAAAATCAATTCGACGTTATCTCCCTGAAATTGATTTAGAGACTGAGAAAATCTCATCAGAGGTTTTAGAATCAATGCAAATAAAATTAAGCGACTTTTACGATGCAATGCATGATGTAATTCCTACAGCAATGAGAGAGTTTTACGTTGAAAGACCAAAAGTATGGTGGCATGATGTTGGAGGATTAGATGAGATCAAAAAATCATTAACAGATAATCTTATTGTAGCTATGAAAGAGCCAACTAAATTTACAAAGATGGGGATAAAACCACCAAAAGGTGCGCTAATTTATGGTCCTCCTGGTTGTGGTAAGACGTTGATTGCAAGGGCATTAGCTACTGAGACCGGAGCCAATATGATACTAGTCAAAGGTCCAGAGATTCTTTCAAAATGGATAGGTGAATCAGAAAAAGCTGTAAGAGAAATTTTCAGAAAAGCAAAAACATCATCGCCATGTGTTGTAATTTTTGATGAACTAGATTCACTTGCACGAATCAAATCTGGAGAAGGTGGAGTAGGCGAAACGGTTCTTAGTCAGTTGTTAACTGAGATTGAAGAAGGTACATCATCACGGGTAGCTGTAATTGGAATTACAAATAGACCAGACGTTTTAGATAACTCGTTACTTAGAACGGGAAGATTAGATATTGTACTTTATGTTCCACCACCAGACGATAAAGGCAGATTGGAAATTATCAAGATTTTGACAAAGAAAATGCCACTTGCAAGTGATGTAAAGTTAGAAGAGATTGCAGTTGCCACTCAAAATTATACAGGAGCTGATTTAGCTGCACTTTGCAGAGAATCAGCAGTTCAAGCAATGAGAAGCAATAATGCAAAAATTACAAACTCTGACTTTGCTAAAGGTATGAAGCAGATTAAACCATCAATCACTAAAGAAGTGGATCAATGGTACAAGACGGTAAGAGAAAGTATATCTAATGTCGTACCTAAAGTAGGAGATAAATCATTTTACGGATAAAAATGGCAATACCACTAAGAAACAAAGTATTTGAAAAGATCAAAGAAGTAAATTCTCTTACAGATGTAGAGTTGTACAAAGCTTTGACCAAAGACGGGATGATTATCTCTGAAGACAAATTCAATAAACTATTGCTGGATTTGGAAATTTTAGGGTTAATCAAAGTTGCATGGATTACAAAAGATGCACGAAGAATAGAAGTGGTAGTGATAAAAGAAGAGATAGACATTGTAGATGAGCAAAATCAGGAAATGATGGAAAAAGATTATGAAGCAAGCTTTCCTGGCTTTGAAAAATAATTAATTTTTAGAATAGTGGGAAATGAAATGCTGCATCTAATGCAACTGCAACAAAAATTATTGTAAGATAAGGAGCAGTTACTTTGTATGCCTTCCATGCAAATTCAGATGTAGGAGTCTTTGTTAGTTTGTAATGATATGCCAACATCAAACCACCAGAGACTGCAGCGATTGCAGTGTAAACAATTCCCATACCAAATGCAGGAAGAATCATCGAGTATGGAAGTAGGATCAATGTATTTCCTAGAATGTATTTTGATGTTCTTTGCATTCCAATTACTACTGGCAACATTGGAATGTTTGCTTGTGCATATTCATCTTTAATCTTCATTGCAAGACACCAAAAGTGTGATGGGGTCCATACAAATACCAAAAAGCCAACTAGGAATCCCAAGATATCCATACTGCCTGTTGCAGCAGACCAACCAGCCCAAGCTGCAGCGCTGCCAGCAATTCCACCAATTACTATATTTGATGTGTTTAATCGCTTAAGCCACACTGTGTAAATAATTACGTAAGAGAAAATTCCTAGTGCAATAAAAAATGCAGATACTGGATTTAATGCAAAAAATCCGTAAATTACAGAGACACAACTTACAACAACTCCATAAAGTAATACGTGAGATGCTGCCATTCTACCAGAGGGAATTGGTCTAGTGCTGGTTCGGGTCATTTTTGGATCAATGTCTTTATCATAATAATGGTTCAAGGCACTTGAACCAGCAGATGCCAAAGCTCCTGCAATAATAATATGCAAATAATGAATTAATTCAATTGGATTTTCAGTCGGAATTAGTTTATTTGCAGCATACATCGATGTAACAGCTGTAATTACCAATAGTACAACGATTCGTGGTTTGGATATTTCCAATATTTCCTTAAATCCCAATCTCACTATATCCAAATCAGAAGCCATTTAATTTATTCGACTTTAATGATCTGATGTATTTCAAAAGGAATAAGTATCACAATCCTAACAGCTAGCTTGAATGAGTAATTGGGACCTCATGATGCCAGGCATGGGATTGACAGCTATTGGAGTTGCAGGTGTGACAATATCGTATTCAGGAATAGCTCACACCTTTGTAGATGGAATGCATGCTCTAACTGGTCTAACTATGTTTGTTGGATTGATCTTTTTGGCAGCAGGTATCTTAGATGGGGGTGTCTCTACTAGTAATAGGGCCAAAGCAACTACCCTAGTAATCGTATCAATTGTGTTATCTTTTGCAACATTTGGACTTACAATGAACTCTTCAAATTACACCATTACACTTGCAGGACTCTTAATGGCCATTGCATTTCCATCAATAATTATATCATATCTAATAATGAAGATGCCACAGTATGCTAAACCAGTAGGTGCCATAGTTGGAATGGCAGCTGCTACTGGAATTATCATGTGGTTTGCATTTGGTCTAGTTAGTCCAGATACATATATGATCAATGAGCCTATAATTGAAGAGATTAAAGAAGAGATAGTAGTATCTTCAGCTCCAATATATCCAATAACAATTTTGGAAAAATCAGATGTGCAAGGAAATCCAGATTATGATCCAGATGTGGCACATGTTCCAAAAGGTAATGTTGTTGAATGGACTAATGTGGATGCAGTAGTACACACAGTTACTAGCTCTGCTGACTTTGGAGACACATTTAACTCAAATATGATAAATGCTGGTGAGAAATTTTCACTAGATACAAACAATCTTGATGTTGGGGAATATGAATACATGTGCATAGTACATCCTTGGATGATTGCAACTTTGATAATTGAAGAACCAAAAGAGGATGTCAAAGTCGTAATTCCACAAGGGGCTGGAATAATTAGTGAAGGTCAGGTCTATTATGATCCACAAGTAATTCAGATTGAATCTGGAACAACTGTTGTTTGGGAGAATGCAGATAGTGCAATGCATACAGTAACTTCAGGTAGTGCAGAGACAGGAGCAGATGGAAAGTTTGATTCAGAGATGATGGCAGCTGGTGATTCATTTAAACACTCATTTAATTCTCCAGGAAAGATAGATTACTTTTGCATGTTACATCCTTGGATGGTTGGTACTGTAGAAGTACAATAGATTTGAAATTAATAATTACAGAATCTCAAAAAAATATACTAGCAAATTATGCAGATAGTGAAAGACCAAATGAGTCGTGTGCTGTTTTATTTGGCGCTGCAAATGACGAACAATCTACAGTAAAAGAGATATTTCTTACACAAAATATCGAAGAATCACCAGTCAATTTTACAATATCAAATGATGAATTACTCAAAGTCTACAAAACTGCAGAAGATAAAAAAATGCAGGTTGTAGGAATATTTCATTCTCATCCAAATTCAGAGGCATATCCATCAGAGACAGATAAGAAATTCATGCAAAGTAATCCCGTAATATGGGTGATTTATTCAGGAGTAACAAATGACTTTAAAGCATATTTTCTAGAATCTGAAATAATTCAAGTTGCAATTGAAGTAAATTAACTATCTAACTGAAACTCGTTTTTTAGTATTTTTTCATTTTTTTGTAATTTTTTTAGCTCTTCAGCATTTGTTTTACGAGTTTTACTTGTTGCCATATAGTAGAGTAATTTTTTCTAGTAGTTTAATATGTTGAAAAAAATCAATTTTGGTTTCAAACTTAGGTACCTCTAGGTTGTTCATAGTCTTTTTTAATAATTAATTCATCAAAGCCTTCATCAATTACTGGTGTTTCAAGTTCTTTGAGTTGTTTGTAAATTACAGTTAGTGGAAATGGGTCATGTCTACTTTTTTGTCTTTTTTCAAGTAACCCCCTTGATGTATTCATCAAGATTCCTCTTACTTTGGCATTGTATTTTTTTGCAAGATCTATGTGTTGCTTTCGTATGGAAGTAGTCAGATTGGTGTCATCAATTACAACATTTTTTCCTGCTTTTAGACATTCTTCGATGTATTCAAGTTCCTTTTTTCTATTATTATCAAAAAAGGATAATGCTATACGTTCATGATCAAAATTTGCCTTAATGTAAGTGGTCTTTCCACTCAGCGCAACTCCAATCATTAAAACATATTCTAATTTTGACACATACATCTCATACTAATCAAAGATTTAAAATTAGATTTTTGTTTTAAGCAGGATTACAACTGAATTAACAGAATATACAATAATACTTTCTTCTGTATTGAAATATCATTTTTTATTCATAAAAAAAATACTAATATAAAAAAGTAAAAAAATTATGCGAGAAATGCTCGTAGCATCCAAGCCATCTTTTCATGTTTTTCCATGAGGCCTGTTAAGAAATCAGATGTTCCTGCATCACCAAGTTTTGCACATGTCTCAAGGTCTTGTCTTAATGCACGAATCACAGATTCATGATCATCTAATAGATTTCTAAGCATTGTTTTTGGTTCAGGATAGGTATCTGGTTGTTCTTTTAGTCTACTATTGCCAATAAACTCTGCAAGTGTTGCCTTTGCTTTACCACCTAATGCTCTATTTCTCTCTGCAACGTCATCGATGACTTGATCTATTTCCTCATATTGAGACTCGAAGAATTTGTGTAGATCATTGAATTGCATTCCAATTACATTCCAATGATAGTTTCTTGTCTTTGTGTACAAGATGTATTCGTCAGATACAAGACGATTTAGAATGTCAGAGATGTTTTTAGAATTTTCAGACGATATTCCGATGTTAGTTTCCATAATAATTTTTTATCAATCATAAAATAAAAGGGTTGTTTTGACTTTCAGAAAGATTACAAATTTTATTTCATTATACAATTGTAGAACGAGTATGCCCAGAGTTTTTGAATTAAATATCCCTTCTTTCAAATAAAATCATGGAAATTCATGTATACGACACATATGTCAAAGCCAAAGATGGTCATACCATGCACTTTGATGTAATTACTGGTGAAAAAGATCACAACAAAGCCATTGCATATGGTAAAGAGTGGTTAAAATCAGTAGGTGAGCCAAACGCCCAAATGACTACAAATGAATGTCAATTTTGTCATTCACAAGGTGCACCAGAACCTGTAGAACGGGCAATTAAGGAAAAAGGTTATTTCATCCAAAAGATGGAAGGCTGTCCTTAAACATCTTTTTTCCTTTTTTAATTATTTTGATCTATATTTTTTAGGCAAGATATTTTTTGTAAAGTATGACAGAACAATATGCAAAGTGGACAGTTGAAGGAGATAAAAAAACAAAATGGATTTGCGGATGTTTTCTAACTGCAGATGATTATTTTAAATTCTGCAAAAATCATAACGACATTTTGAAAAAAGCAATTCAGACACAGATTGATGAATTGGATATGACTTTAGTTATAGAAGACTAGAGTGCAAGTATTGCAATAAATGCAGATACAAAGACGATTGCAATTGTATTTAGTAATTTAATTACAGTGTTTAATGCAGGGCCTGCGGTATCTTTGTAAGGATCACCAATGATATCACCAACTACTGCTACTTTGTGGATTTCAGTTCCTTTATCACCTTGCATCTCTACTAGTTTCTTTGCATTATCCCATGCACCACCAGTATTTGCCAAATGATATGCAAGTGGAATTCCAGTAACTACTGCACCCATAAGTAATCCGGCAACAGCTGTTGGGCCCAACAAAATACCTAAAACAATTGGTGAAATAATTGCAATTACTGCAGGTTTCCAAAGTTCTTTAATGGATGCAGCAGTTGCAATGTCTACACATTTTGCATAATCAGGCTTTGAAGTTCCTTCTAAAATTCCAGCGTCTGATTTGAATTGTCGTCTAACTTCATCTACCATCTTTCCAGCAGCACGAGATACACCATTGATTAGTTGTCCAGTGATAATAAATGGAATTAATCCACCAACCAACAATCCTACAATAACTGTTACATTTGTTAATCCATAATTCAATGCTAAAACTCCTTCAAAGATGTGGGCTGCTTCAAATTGGAATGCCTGTATCATTGCAAGCGCGGCCAATCCAGCACTGGCAATAGCAAATCCTTTGGTTACCGCCTTTGTTGTGTTTCCTACAGCATCAATTTCATCAGTGACTTTTCTGTTTTCTTCGCCCATTCCAGTCATCTCAACAATGCCACCTGCATTATCTGCAATTGGTCCAAATGCATCGATGCTAAGTACAATTCCTGCAAGACTAAGCATAGCCATTGCAGTTAATGAAGTTCCAAAGATTCCATATAATATTGGGTCGGCACCTTCAGGTGCAGCATTAGAAGCAATACTAAATGAAACTATAATTGCAATAATTAATGCAATCATAAATGGTCCGGTGGATTGCATTCCTTTGATAATTCCCATCAATGTTAGTGATGCGTATCCCCATTTTGCAGATTCAACAATCTCTTGAACTGGTTTGTATTTGTAATTGGTATATCTGTCTGTAATCTTTTGAATGACTGGTACTAGTATGACACCAATCACAGTAGTTGCAAATAATGCATATGCGATTGCAGTTTGTCCGATAAAGTAGTAAGTGAAAACAAAATTCAGTCCAATTGCAATTGCTGCAGAGACATAAAATGACAAGTTAAGAGGTTTCATAACATCAGTAATATTTGCAGAACGCACAATAACAATTCCAATAATTGATGCAATCATTCCAGATGCTCCGATTAGAATTGGGTACATGAAGATTTCAGGAGCACCAATTAGTGCTGCGATAAGTAATGATGCAAGTATTGTAACAATGTAAGATTCGTAAACATCAGAACCCATTCCTGCAGCGTCACCTACATTATCACCGACGTTGTCAGCAATTGTTGCAGGATTTCTAGGATCATCTTCAGGAATGTTTGCTTCAACTTTTCCTACCAAGTCTGCTCCCATGTCTGCGGCCTTGGTGAAGATGCCACCGCCAATTCTGATAAATAATGCAATGAGACTTGCACCGATACCAACTCCAGCAATGGTGATTGGGTCAGGATAAACCATGTAAAGTCCAGTAATTGCCAACAATGCCATTGCAGGAACTGCCAGACCAACTGTTGCACCGCCTCTAAAAGCCATTGCAAATGTCTTGCCTAGTCCACTGCTACTTAGATGGGCAGCTCTAACTGCTGCTTTAACTGTGATTTTTAATGAAATAAGTCCTGCAACTGCAGAAAGTGTTGCACCTACTGCAAATGCTAACCCGTTTGAAAACCCGATAAAAAAACCGATAATAACTGATAATGCGATGGCTATTGGAATAATTATTTTCATCTCTCGTCTCAAAAATGCAGCTGCACCAACTTTGACGGCGTTTGAAATCTCCATCATCTCTTTGGTACCTGAAGGTTGCTTTGAGATCCATGCAACTATACCTAGAGCAACGATAAATGAAGCAATGCCTGCCGCGATAGGCAAAATCAGTTGAAGATCCATACTATAATTTGCTTGCCTGAGATTAGGAAATATAAATCAATTAGGAAATAGATTATTTTCTTTTTTGATAGGGCAAAAATGTTTTTCCTCGTAATCCTTGCCTAACTAATTTGTTGAATCTCTTACCATGTGCAAGATATGGAAATCTCATGTGAATTAATTCGTGAACTAGTGTATTTTCTAAGGTCTTTTCATCTGGGATTTTTCTAATATTGATAAAAACAAGATTATGTTGCAAATATGAAACTCCATAGTATTTGTAAGCTGAAGTTCTCCTACCTTCAGTCATCTCTTTTGGCATTTCAAGTACTTCTTTTGTGGTAAGTAGGATTTTAGGTTCTGGTATTGAGAAACGATTAGAGTAAACTCCAACTTTTTCTAGTATTTGTAATTTTAGTTCAGGATCTAACTTCACAGTTATTTTTGATAAAATGGATGTTTATTCTAAAATGTCAACTCTTGTACAAGAGTTGGTGTATTATGTTTTGGATGTTGAGAATTAATAGGGTCAGAATATTTTGTAGTGTAATCACAAATCATACAGCCACCGGCTCATCATACCCCTTTATTCCATTGAATCAAGTAATCTTTGTGTTTTATTTCTAATTTCTGGAGTTACCTTAACTATGACTAATCCTTCGTTTGGCTGACCGTATAGCACTACAGAGTTTTCAGGCGCATGAATACATACTGGAATTACTAGTAGGTCCTCTTCACCTACAACAGTTAGTCTTACAGGTGTCTTTGAGGTAAATGCTTTTTTGATGATATCAATACTTACTGAAGTGATTTCAGCTGCAGGATTATTACATGAAAGTTCGGTGTATACAATTGGAGACATTGTTGGTTCTCGCTTTATTCGTTTTTCATAATTATCAATAATTTGTAAAGAAGGGATTAAACCAAATGAGATCATCTTTTCAGTTGTTCTATCTCCAACTGTAATGATGTAAGAATTTTTTCCGAGATGTTTTTCAATGTTTGATTTTGATACTTGATTTTCAGGAATTAAAATTCCCATTGGAATTTTCAGTTGGGCTCTAAGAGAATCAGGTAATTTCACAAAAATCGCTTAGTTTGTTTTTGGAGTATCTTCAGGTGCCTCTGCAGACTTCATCTCGTCTTGCATCTTTGCAGCAAGAATACTACATTGGGCTGCGATATTTTTTGCACTGGTTCTAAATGCAAGTGCACTTGGAGAATCAGGGCTAGTAATCATTATTGGTTTACCTAAATCAGAACCAGACATTATTCCAGAGTTTAATGGAATTTCACCTAAGAATGGAATTTTAAATTGTTCACTGATTTTTTGTGCACCGCCATCACCAAAGATATAGTGTTTATCGTTGCAGCTTGGACAGATAAAGTGACTCATGTTTTCTACAACACCAATAATTGGGACGTTTAATTTTTCAAACATGCTGATTGCTTTTACTGCAACATTACTTGCTACATCTTGCGGAGTTGTTACAACCAAAATTCCGGTAATTGGAATTGTTTGTGCAAGTGTTAGTGGGATATCACCAGTACCTGGTGGAAGATCAACAATTAGATAATCTAAATCAGACCAATTAGTGTCAACTAAAAATTGTTTTAAGATTCCTGAAATGATTGGGCCTCGATAAATTGCTGCCTGGTGTGATTGTTCTGCAAAAAATCCAAAAGAGACTACTTGAAGGCCATTATACTTTGCTGGTTGTAGTTTATTATCTTCTACTTCCATGTGACCACTCTTCATGCCAAGCATCAGAGGAATACTTGGACCATAGATATCAGCATCAAGTAAACCAACTTTAGCTCCAGTTTGTTGTAAAGCTAAAGCCAAATTCAAAGAGACAGTAGATTTTCCTACGCCACCTTTGCCACTTGCAACTCCGATAATATTTTTGACAGTTGCCATACCAGTATCTGCATCAAGGGAACGGCCTTCCATTACTTTTGCAGTTACTTTCATATCAAAATTTTTGAGTTCTTTGAGTTCGCCAATTGCTTTTCTTACATCATCTTCAATCTCCACATTAAATGGACATGCAGGAGTGGTAAGCTCCAATGTAAATTTTAGATTATTATCATTGAGTTCAAGATCTTTGATCATTCCCATAGATACAATGTCTTTTTTCAAATCAGGATCAATTACTGTGCTAAGTTTTTCGAGAACTTGATCTACTCCGACCATTGGGTCAAAAAGTCGCTTTACATTATTTAAACATAGGTTAGATGAGTAAAAAAACGCAGATTATTTGGAAAATTGATAAAAATTTACTCAAACAAAGCGTAAATTACCCAAAGATTCATAAATTCAAATTCAACAAAAACACACAGTTGTTTTCTATATCCACCCTAGTTGATGTTGTTAGGATTCCACCAAGCTTGTTTGGAACCGCACTCAAAAAGGCTGCAACAAACATTCTCAAAGACAAGTATGAGAGCATGATTAATGCAGAATTAGGTTACATCATTATGATTTTAGATGCCAAAGTTGACGAAATGGGAAAGATGATTGCTGGAGACGGTGGAACTTTTCACAGAGTAGAATTTGAAGCATTGACATTTTATCCAAAACTCCAAGAAATTGTTCAAGGAGAAATTGTAGACATTACAGACTTTGGAGCATTTGTAAGAATTGGTCCAACTGATGCATTGCTACACTTGTCACAAGTTATGGATGACTATCTAAAGAGCGATGTAAAGTCTGGAATGATTTTAGCTAATCAAAGTGGTAGAACATTAAAAGTGGGTTCCACACTTAGAGCAAGAATTACTGCAGTATCATTAGGTAAAGCTGCTGCAATGGGAAAGATTGGAATTACATGCAGACAACCATTCCTTGGTGCAGATGCATGGATTGCAGAAGAGATTAAAAAATCATCTGGCGGTTCTAGTGATTCAAAAGAAGCTAAAGTAGAGGCAAGTTAAATGGCTCGAGAGATGGCTTGTAGAAAATGCAAGTTTGTAACTACAGGTAAAGTTTGTCCAGCATGTAAATCATCGGATTTGACACCAGACTGGAATGGAGTAGTACTAGTTGTAGACCCAACAAATTCTCAAATTTCAAAGACATTGGGAATTAAACAAAAAGGCAAGTACGCAATCAAAGTTACGTAAAATCTTTAAAATCATAGAATCATCATATCATCATGATTTCATTTAATTCTAAAAAACAGTTAATTGCATTTTTAGCTGAAGATATTGGTAAAGGAGACATCACAAGTGTTCTCTTACCTAGAAAAAAAATTACTGCTAAAATTATCTCAAGGGAAAAAGCTATAGTTGCAGGTGTGAATCATGCAAGAGAGATTTTCAAATTAAAAGGATGTAGAGTAACAATTCTAAAAAAAGATGGCAGTAGAGTAAATCCAAATGATGCAATTTTGAAGATAACTGGGGATGCTGGGAAGATCCTCACATGTGAGCGTACTGCGCTCAATTTACTTACAAGAATGAGCGGGATTGCTACTCAGACTAGTGAATTGGTAAAAAAGATTTCAAATAAAACTAAATTGTATGCCACAAGAAAGACGGCACCAGGTTTGAGATATTTCGATAAAGAGGCAGTAGAGATTGGTGGAGGAGTAAGACATCGATTAAGATTAGATGAGATGGTGATGATAAAAGACAATCACATTGCAGTAAGTGATTCTTTGTTGTCTTTGATTAAAAGTGCAAAGAAAAAACATAAAAAATTTGAAGTTGAAGTTGAAAATACTGCAGATGCAGTATTGGCAGCAAGAGAAGGGGCTACGATAATTATGTTAGATAATTTTTCACCAGAGCAAATTAAAAAAACAATTCAAGTTCTCAAGGAAGAAAAGTTGCGAGACAAAGTACTACTTGAAGCGTCAGGTGGAATTAATGCAAAAAATATTGCAAAGTATGGAAAAACAGGAGTAGATATCATATCTGTTGGAAGTATTACAAATTCCGTCAAGGGAATTGATATGAGTTTAGAAGTGTGATTATTTTATTTTAGATAGTAATTCAGCAACTGCTTTATTTTTTGGATCAATTTCTTTGATTTTTTCACAGCATGCAAGCGCTTTTTTTGGTTCCCCAAGAAAATAATGCGAATTTGCTTTGAGAGTTAAAACTTCAACATCATAAGCGCCAATATCTAAAGCCCTTTCAAAATATGGCATGGCCGTCTGATATTGATTTTTCATGTAATAGATACCACCTACAATAAACAAGACATTTTGTTCATATGGTGCTTTTTGTAGTATTTCCAATCCTAATTTCAAAGCATCATCATGCTGTTTTTTCTTGACTAGTTTTCGCAACTCTTTTCTTTTTTGTAAAAGGTTTTTTTCTTTTGGATTTTTACTAAACAGACCCACCAAATCAAAATTATTTGAAATAGGTCAAATAAGATAGTTGGGAAATTAGGCTCAGATTAGCTAATTGCAAGCATTCGCTCTATTGCGGTTCTTGCCTTGTCTGCAATCTCTTTTGGCACTACAACTTGGTTTCTCTCTTGAACTAGAGCATCATAGACTTTTTCAAGGGTTATCATCTTCATGTATTGGCATTCTGCTTTTTCAGATGCGGGGATGAAATTTTTGTCTGGATTTTGTTGTTTCATTTTGTATAAAATTCCAGTCTCAGTTGCAACAACAAAGTTCTTTGCTTTTGAATTATTTACGTGATTTAGCATTCCTTCTGTAGATAAGATAGATACTTTGTTTCCATCAAAACTTCCAGCTGCTGCATCATACATCATTGGTGTGGTACAACTGCATTCAGGATGAATTACAAATTCAGCGTCTTTGAGTGAATTTAGTTTTTCTGTGATATCTTCGGGTTTGATGCCTGCATGTACATGACACTCTCCTGCCCAGATGAACATGTTTTTCCTACCAGTAACTTTAGCAACATAAGAACCCAGAAACATGTCAGGTAAAAATAAAATCTCGTTATCTTCAGGAATTGCCTTTACTACATTTACAGCATTTGCTGAAGTGCAGCAGTAATCTAATTCAGATTTTATCTCCGCAGTTGTGTTTACATAACCAACTGTGATTGCATTTGGATGTTGTTTCTTCCAGTTTCTTAGTTCATCTATAGTTATAGAATCAGATAGTGAACATCCAGCTTCTAAATCAGGAATCAATACTCTTTTTTCAGGTGAGATGATTGCAGCAGTTTCTGCCATAAAGTGAACACCACAAAAAAGAATTGTTTTTTGAGGAACTTTGGCTGCTTGTCTTGATAGGCCTAACGAGTCACCAGTAAAATCTGCGATATCTTGGACATCTGGAATTTGATAATTATGAGCCAAGATAACAACGTCTTTTTCTTTTTTTAGACGCATGATTTCATCTTTGAGACTCGATGATTGTTGAACTAACATTTACCAAGCTCAGTGCATGATGTAGTCATTTAAAGAATAAGATCAGGTCCGGTTTACTCTAGAAAATAGGCAATTATGGCAATTTTTGCCATATTATGTTCCAATAGATATTCCACTGGAGCAGTATTTTCTTAGAGTTTCAATTGCAGATAAAATTGCAAGTTTGCTAGTCTTTGGGTTTGTCTCATCTGGAATATTTTCAATGTTAAATGACATCTTTCCAAACTTTCCTTGTGCAATAATAGTATGAGTATTTTTGTCAGTGTTTGGATCTGCAACAATTTTTACCATTGTCTTTTCACTTCCCATTCCAACTAGACTAAGTAATGCTGCAACATTGATGTTTGCAGGAAATTGTGATACGGCTTCTTTTGCGGTTCCTTCAAAGATGATTGTCGGTGTTGTGATTTTGTCTAGATTGATATCAGATGTCTCAAAGAATTTTGCACCCTTGAGTGACTTTGGATGTTTGGTGGTAGTTAGAGTAACTGATTCAAGTAAAGTGGAAACTGATTTTATTGCATCAAGACCACCAATTGCACCAGACGGCAAGTAGATTGTTTTATGAAAATGCTCACATGCTTCAGATAAAATATCATAAATTGATTCATCAAGTAATGCGCCAACACTCATTATCATCAAATCTCGTTTATTTTGCAAGACACTGTGAGCTACATTTCTAACTGCTTCTTGTGATGCTGCTTCGACTATAATGTCAACTGGATGAGAAGATAGTAGGTGGGGATTTTCAACAATGGTTGGTTTGTTTTGTAGTTTTTTTACCAGAGTTTCAGATGCTTCTTTAGAATAATCATACACGTGTGTCAGTGTACCTGGAATTTTACCTGAATCAATTGCTAATGCAATTTGAGTCCCAATTGCACCACACCCCAAGAGCCCAATTCTTTTCAAGTTATTTTACTTGGAATTATCACTTAATTAATTCTAGTCTTGAGCCAAAAGAAGATTTTCTAGCAATGTAAACTGTACCAACAAGAATAATTCCTAAAATCATAATTGGCAACATACCAAATTCAGGAACAACATATGTTCCAGTAATTTCAACATTTTTTGCATCCTTTGGGAGCATCATTCCCAATGCATAGTTGTCAGGATATTTGATTAGGTCGTATTGTGTATCTACACCATCAATTGTTAGCTTGTATTGTGCACCTTCAGCAGATATCACATTGAGTGGTAGTCGTAGCCAAAAAATACTAGTTGAAGGGACACTCTCCATAGTAATTTGAATTGACTTTCTTTCAGGAACTATTTCCATAGAAGATAGTTTTGGATATTCTTGTGTTTTTTCTAGATTGACTTCAAAACTGCCATGATACCCATAATGAATATCATATGTCTTATCATCAATGGTTAGGACATATTTTTCAGAGGAAATTTGAGTAATATCCAGGTACTGTGCAAATGCATCCATATCATCAATGATATGACTACCAAAAGCAAAACTTGTTGGAATCAACATCAAAAGAACAACAAAGGCAAAAACAAATTTCACAATGAAAAATTAATTTTATTAAATATAATTAATTGTCAGATTATCATAATCGATAATTTGGAACAAGTATGATTTATCATCAATCTATTTATGGTAAAAAATGAATAATAAAATTATGAGTTTTGGTACAAAGGCATCATTTGGAATTGCCTTATTTTTGATATTATCTATTGGAATTGTAGGGAATCTTACTAGTGCAGATGCAGAATCACCAAGAAAGCAGATGAAGAGAGGTGTTTCTGTAGAGGATATTTCTTGCAAAGATGGTCTTTCCTTAGTGATTAGAAATAATGGGTCCCCAGCATGTGTCAGTGTGGAAACTGCAGATAGAATGGAAAAGCGAGGATTGGGGGAAATTGAAGTTAGAGCAGCTCAAGTCACTACAAATTCAGATGTTTCCATTAAAGATCTAGAAAAAACTACGACTCCAATAAAAAAACAGGAAAGTGTCAAAGTTGTTCCAGCATCAACTGGTAGTGTGATTAATTTTTACATCCAAGATGATGACTTGAATGTGGCCCATAATGGAGTAGAGACTGTATCAACTGCAGGATTGTTTGAGTTTACAATTAATGGAATTTCAATTGATGGTCCTCCAACTATGATTGAGACAGGGCCTAATACCGGAGAATTTTATGTAAAGTTACAATTGCCTGATACCATCAATGGAAGGCCTTTGAGTCAAAATGATGTTGTTTTGATAAAATATTTGGATGCATCAGATTATTCAGGAGATAAACAAACCATAACACAGTCAGTTTCATTATCAAAATCATATGCAAATGTTGAAGCAGTTGGTGGCGGTTCTAGGATAGGTCATGAATTTACATTAAGGATTTACGAGCCAGATGCAAATAGAGATTCCAAAAATGAAGACAAGATATCTTTGAGTCAATTTGAGTTCAGAGGAGAAGGAGGAATTAGAACTAGTTTGTCAAATTCTGATTTTGATGCAAATTCAAACTATTTGATAGAGACTGGAAAAAATACAAACATCTTTGAGGTAAAAATAAAAATTCCACGAACCATAAATGGAAAGACAATTCACATCGGTGACGAGTATGAAATTAGATACATCGATAGTTCGACTCCATCAGGCTCTAGTGAAAAGATAGTTCTGAAAGGCAGAATTGGTTAAGTTTAACTTAAGTGTCACATAGGTGAAGAGTCAGTATAACCTAAAGATTTTATTCGAACCTGCAAAGTATTGTTGTGCTAAATACTGTATACAAAGATGCCATAATCAATAGAGAAAAAATGCTGTCCATTCTAAAAGGGCCCAAATTTGAACAGATTTTACAGAAAGCAAAGCAGAATTGGGTAGAATTTACGCCTACAAAACAAGACGTTAGTACTGCTGGAATAGACAGTAGCTTTAACAATACAAGATTTCAAGGAATTGAACTCTGGGCAACAACTGCAGTATCAATTAAATCAAATGGAGAAGTATTGATAGATTTACATGATTCCGGATTAGGTTCGGATATAGATCTATCAAAAATTGCAAGTAAAATGGAAATTGAGGCATGTGAAAAAACTGTGGATTCAGTAGATTTGGTATTAATGGATGGATCACTTCATTCACAATTTATGACAAGACAATCATCATTAGATGCAATGGTTGTAAAAACAATAAAAAAAAGAGACAATGTAATTTTTATTGCAAAGACGTCAAATACAAAAAAACAATTTGAGAATCTAGGTTCGTTAGCAGGAGATATTTTTTATTATAATCACATAACAAAAGGTGCAGGATTTAGTAAGATATTTGTTGAAAAGAAATATGGAGCAGATAAAGTAATTTCTTCGACATTTGTGAGATTAAGTGATTCAACACCAATCATAAAGCTAGAATTTTTAGGTGGAAATAGAGATAATGATGAAATAAAATCAATAATGAATAAACTATACAAAAGTAGTGTTGGAGGATACCCATATGCATTGAAGCTTGCACATAACAACTGTAAAATATCTGACAAAGAACTTGCAAAAATGGTTAGCTTGTTAGGATTGAGTAACGAAATTGGTTCACGCGAGGTTTTAAGTTGAACACCGGTTTTGTAATAGGAGAATCAAAGCCCACATTTGTAACGGCTATTACATCAAGACCACTTTCGGTTGGAGAATATATTAAAATTGATTCAGATGAAGGAGAGATTCTAGGATTAGTTGAAAAATCATCTGTATCAAGTGCTGCATTTGCAGATGTTAAAAATTTTGATGAAGCATTTGAAAGCACAGAAATTGCAGAGATAAACAAGAGAGATAAAACATACACTGCACATATAGGAATTTTAGGATTTTTAGAAAATTTACGAAAGGGACAATCAATTATACCAGCAGTTCCACCGATTCCAGGAACACCAATATCACAGCCAACAAAAGAGGATTTGGAGACTATTTTCAGCCCACAAAAAGAGGGTTGGGTCAAAATTGGGAATTTATTAAGAGAAAAATCAATTGAAGCTAAAATCAATCTCGATAAAATTGTTGCAAGACATTTAGGAATTTTAGCGATGACCGGAATGGGAAAAAGCAATCTTGTTTCATTAATTACAAAACAGATTGGTAAACTAAAAGGGACAGTGATAATTTTTGATTATCATAATGACTATACAACATTAAACATTCCACGCATAAATGTAATTGATGCAAAAATTAATCCTAGATTATTGGATGCAGATCAATTATCAGAAGTTTTAGAAATTAGAGACGGTGCAAATGTGCAACAAAGAGTATTAAGAATGGCATTTACAAAACAAGTAAAAGAATCAAAAGAATTTTGGAAGAAATTAGAAACAGAAGTAGAATTCATTGTAAATTCAGAAGATAAAAAAATCAAAGAGATCAGAACATCAGCGTATAGAGTTCAAGACATTATAGAGGAAGCTCAAAGAAGATTTGAAGACATATTGGATCCAGATATGGGAGACCCAATTAGTTTTATCAAAGAGGGACGGACAAATATTTTAAATATTTCAGAATTATCTGAAAAGCAAGCAAACGTTGCACTGGCATTCTATTTACAACAACTACTCAAAGACAGAAAAGATGCCAGTATTGTAAAACATGGAAGATCAAAAAGAGAGAGAAATTACAAGTTTGATTCACCTATTTTTGTAATAATAGAAGAAGCACATGTGTTTATTCCAAAAGATCATGATACAAGTGCAAAATATTGGGCAGCCAAAATTGCCAGAGAAGGAAGAAAGTTTGGATTGGGTTTAGGAATAGTGTCACAGAGACCAAGAAGTGTAGATCTGAACGTTCTCAGTCAACTAGGATCTTTTGCCATAATGAAAATAATACAAGAAGATGATCAGCGTCAAATAGCAGCTGCTACAGAATCTACTAGTCGTGAATTAATTGCTCAATTGACTTCTTTGAATGTAGGAGATGCAGTATTGGTAGGACAATGGACCAATTTACCCTCGCTAGTACACGTTGAAGAAGTAAAGGAAAAGATCATGGGAGCAGATCAAAGTGCGGTTAATGCATGGGCAAATGCAGAAAAGATGAATGAGATTGCTGTAGAATCAACTCAAGGACTTGTCAAGAAAGATTTATTGTTAGACTAATGCTGTTTTCACATATTTCAGATACTCATCTAGGACTAGTACAGTATGGTTCAGAGGAAAGAGAACATGATGTATATCATGTTTTTAATCAAGCCATAGATATTTCAATTAAAGATCATGTAGATTTTGTAATATTTGCAGGAGATATTTTTCACATACCAAATCCAAATGGTACTGCAATTATTCAAATGGCAAATGCGTTAAAGAGATTAAAAAATAACAGCATTGATTCATTTTTTATTTTAGGAGAGCATGACATAAGTAGAATTCGTGCAACTCCAATCCCATATGTGTATCACAACTTAGAGTTTTCAAGATACATTGGGCAGGGAAATCCAATTAATCATAAAGGTGTGTTAATAGCTGGATTTGATAAAATAAGGAAAACAGAAATTCCACAATTTGAAGAAAAATTTAGAGCAGTGGATGAAATTGCAAGCAAACATACAGGACATAAAATTCTAGTATTACATCAAGGAATTACAGAGTTTAACAAGTTTGCAGGAGAATTACAGTCAACAGATTTACCAAAAAATTTTACATATTATGCAATGGGTCATTTGCATGATCATGATATCAAACAATTTAGTCATCTAAACGGACCAGTGGCTTATCCAGGATCAATAGAATTAACAACAAGTGAAGGAATCAAGGAGACGAAGAAGGGATTCTTTGAAGTAGATATTTCTGAAAAAGAAGTAAAAAACAATTGGATTGAGTTAGATACGAGACAGCAATTTTCATTTAAAACAAACTATGATGAATTAACAAAAGTAGTAGATGAAATCTCTTCAAAAATAAGCAACATAGAGCAAAAACCAATAGTAGAAATAAAAATTCAAGGTGAAAACATAGAAACTGACCAAATACAGGCACAAATTTCAAGGTTATATCAACAAACATTGAGATGTTTTTGGCGAATTACATCAAAAGAGATATCAGAGTCGTCAATATTCCTAGAAAGACCAAATACAATTGACTATGAAATGCTCAGATTAGCAGTTGATGCAAGTGGTTCAGAACAAATTGCAAACTTCGCTATAAAGGAATTACTTCCATTATTGTCATCTACTCAGATTAAAGAAGCTACTCAGATCATTATTGAAAACTTTGAAAAATACAAAAAGGAGAAAGTAAATGATAACGGCAATTGAATTAGGAGATTTTTTATCACATTCTCAAACAAGATTAGAATTTGGAAATGGAGTAACGGTATTTGTAGGACAAAACGGAGCAGGAAAATCAAGCATCATAGACGCAATTACGTTTGCATTGTTTGGACAACATACTAGAAAATCAAACAAGGGATTGATAAAAAGAGGGTCTAATCAGGGATTTGCTAAAGTAGAATTTAACATCAATGGCAAACAATACCAAGCAGTAAGAAAAATAGATAACAAAGGTGGACTTGCTGCAAAATTCAGTGAAAATGCTAATGATAAATTTTTAGAAATTGCAGCTGGTGAAAGAAAGCAATTTGGTGAATCGATGACACACGAAGTTGAAAAAACAATAGGATTAGGGTTTGAGAAGTTAAAGATTGCATCAATAGTACAACAAGGAGAATTAAATGCAATAATCAAAGCAAAACCAAAAGAGTTCAAAGAACTACTAAATGCAATAATTGGAATCGATAAACTGGATGTAGCATCAGAAGCAATGAAAACAATTACAAAAAATTTCCGAGAAAAGATAAGAGATGAGAAAGGATATGATGATACACATATTGGTATTTTATTACGAGAATTACAAAAAATCATGGTAGAACTAGAAGAATCTAAACCACAAAAAGAACAACTTGTTTTAAAACAAATTGAATTACAAAAAGAAGTATCATCACTTAGAGCAAAACTAGAGATAGAATCCCCAAAAATAGATAAGAGGAATCAACTAGAATTAAGGAAGAAAGAACTGCAATCATATGCAAAAGAGGCAATTCAAGCAATTCAGCGAGAAATTGCCGAAAAAGAGCACAAAATACGTGATTGCGAGGGATGTTTTGAGCATATTAGTCTGAAAAATGATTTAGAATCAAAAATGGAAAGAATAGAATTAGCAGTAGAAGAAAACCAGAAAAAAATGCAGGAATTAACAGGCAAAGTTGCATCACTTAAGGAAAAACAAGCATTAGCTGAAAAAATCCAATTAAAGGACAACAAATGTCCAGTATGTGACTCTAAAGTTGAAAAACTAAATCCATTATTTCAAGAAGAGCATCTAAAACAAGAGATCATATCTATTAAAGAACAAATTATTTCAGCAGAAAAAGAACGTCTATCATATAATCAAAAAAGGGCAGAGTTTTCTAAAAGACTTCAAGACGTAAGAAATGCCGAAGCAACATTAAGAGCACATGCCATTAAAGATCAAGAAGATATAAGAAAAATTCAAGGAGAAATAAAATTAAAAAAAGAAAACGTACAAAAAATTCCATTATCTATTAACGGTAATTTATTAGAAATATCTCAGATAGACTCTAATGCAAAAAGAATTTTTGATATCATTACAAAATTAGAGCAAGAGACTAAAGGATTTAATGAAGATGAATTTTTAAATCTAAAAAAATCAATTAATGAAAAACAGACTGTTCTTTCACAAACAGATCAACACCTAGGTGCAATAATAGAAAAAATATCAAAGTATGAAGAGCAAATAAAAACAATGCAAAAAATAATATCAGATCTTAAAGTTGTTAAGAAGTATATTGAAAAATTAGATATCATTCAAATGAATATTTTTAGCAGAGATGGTCCTGTTGCAATGAGTTTAAGATCATGGGCACTAAATACAATCTCGGCAAAATCTTCAGAGTATCTCACACTACTTAATACAAAAATTCAAAGAATTGCGCTATCAGAAAAAACAAGAGACATATCAATTACATGTTATTCCAAAAGTGAAATGTTAGATTTGGAATCCCTAAGCGGTGGAGAACAAGTCAGCGTTGCACTTGCTCTCAGGTTAGGCATGGCGAGTTTGCTTGGAGCATCTAATATCAATTTAATGATATTAGATGAGCCTACAACTCACCTTGATGCAGAACATAAAAGAGCACTTGTTGGAGTATTGTCTCAATTATCAGATATCGCAAACATTGGAAAACCAATGCAATTTATCATAATTACGCATGATTCAGAGATATTTGAGGATTCAAATGTGGAAAAAATATACAAATTTGAATCCACAGAACATGGAAGTAATGTAATTGCACTATAAGATGATTTTACAGTATAGATTAGTAAATGATGGATAGTCTAAAGATTGAATGAAACAAAACATATGATTATAGAGCATCAAACTGAATGGTCAATACCGTAATTGGGTTTTAGTCTACTGAACAATAACTTTGCCTGTCATCCAAGGATGTAACATGCAGTAATAATCATACTCACCAGAATCAGTAAATACATAATCCCATGTTTCTTTTGGTATTATCATTCCTGAATCAAATAATCCATCATGTACTGCATTTACTCCACTAGTTACTGTATGAGCTGCAGAGTCAGCATTAACCCAAACTACTGGCTCTCCAGAGTAAATTTCAACTATATAAGGAAGATAGCATTCGTTTGTAGTTTCACATCCAGGTGCACTAGACCCCAATGCCATTGTAACTTCAACAGGTTCTGAACGTTTCTCTGTTGGTTCAGGAGTTGGTTCTGCAATTGGTTCTTCAACAGGTTCTTCAACTGGTTCTGGAACTGGTTCTACAACTGGCTCTTCAACTGGTTCTTCAACTGGTGTGGGTTCTTCAACTGGATTTACATACACCTCTTCAAATTCATTTACACCAATTTGTCCAATCATCCAAGGATGAACCAAACAAAAGTAAGGATATGTTCCTGCTTTATCAAAAGTAAATGGAAAAGTAGTTCCAGACATAAACAATCCAGAATCAAATAGACCATCCATTCCATCTGGAGTTCCCGAAGTCACAGTATGTGCTGCAGTATCATCATTACTCCATGAAACAGTATCACCAACATTAATCTCTAAAGAATATGGCAGATAGCAAGAGTTAGTAGTCTCACATCCAGGAGACGACACATCTTGCGGAATTGAAACTGTATGAGTTGTTGGAAGAGCAGGCATTGTCATAACAGGAGATACCATTCCAGGTGATTTCGTAGCACTGACAGAGTAACTTACTGTAAACTGAGTAGTGTTTTTAGTGTGAACTGCAAGTGCATTTCCTGAAAACTCCCAAGAGCCCATTGCATTTTGAGGATCAACAAATGTCATCTCAAAAATAGTCGTACCATCCACAGTCCAAATTTTTTCTGGATTTTCATCAGGACCAATTGGACCTCTTAATGTAATTAGTTGAATTGGCTCAGATGCAGAGTATGATAAAATTCCAGAATAAACATCACTTGATGGAGCAATAATCATTGCAATTTGATGTGACTCATGTCCCATTCCAGGGTCTTGTACTGAATCCATAGTTCCAGACATTACAGTATCAGACATCAAACTATCAACCTTGTAATCAACAGTAAAGGGTGTTGTATTTTTTGTGTGAATTGCAACTGCATTACCTGCAAACTTCCATTCTCCAATAGAACTATCCGGAGTTACAAATGTAAGTGCATACTTTGTCGTACCATCCAGAGTCCAGGTTGGTTGCCCTTTAGCTTCGCCATCTTTTAGCGGACCATGTAATGCAATTAGTTGAATTGGTTCAGATGCATCATAGTGTAATGTACCAGAGTAAATTTTATCAGATAACGGAATAACAGATACTGATTGATGTGCTTCGTGTCCAATACCTGGATGTTGTGTGGATGTCATTCTAGTAAATCCATCTTGTAATGGTTTTTCAACTGCGCATTCACCAGGATACGCAAGTTGTACATTTGCTGCACCTAACATACATAAATTACCATAAGTTACACCGTCAACACCGCAAACTGGATCATACTGCATAGTACATGCAACAGGTTTTGCCTCAGGTTCTACAATATATCCAGGATCCATTGAAATGAAAACCAAACTGATTGCTACTAAAACGCCAACTGCTGCAATTATTCCAACTGTAAAATTCATCTTATCCACCTGTTAGTTTTGCAAACTTTTCATTCTTACTTAACTTTTCCATAAATTCAATATTAGATAATGCGACCACGGCAGACTCTACTACCGGAGTCTCTGGATCATTTAATGCTTTTTCTAAAATTGCTTTTGCATCTTTTGAGCCAATCACACCAAGTGCTATTGCAGCTTCGTGTCTTACAAACAAACTAGGGTCATTAAGTGTGGCATCAGCCAAAGGAGGAATGCAACTAGATAGACACATCTGCCCAAGTGAAAATGCTGCTTCATGTCGTACTAGTTCGTTAGTATCATTTTTCAAGACTTTGGCAACGTGTGGAACTTTATCTTCGCCACCAAAATCAACTAGAATGCAAGTAGCCCTAGTTCTTATTACAAAATCTGGATGAGACAAAAGATTCACAAAGTAGGCAGTATCTTTTTTTTCATATTTTGCCTCCATCTCAGCAAATAGATCCAATCTGTTTTGAGTTACTGCCTGCATTTTGCTTTCAGGTTTTTTATATCCTATATTAGGTTACCCGAAATATCTGCATCATTATACAATATGCGTTATCTTTTTAAAAGAAAAAAAATCAACGTCGAACAATGAGTGTCGTAATAGGACAAAAAGCGCCAAATTTTGCAGTCTCTGATTGGGTTCAAGGAGCTCCGACAAACTTTGATCAGGAAAAAGATCACATCGTACTAGTCGAGGTATTTCAGGTAAATTGTCCTGGCTGCTTTATGCATGCATTGCCTGAGGCAATTAACATCTACAACAAATACAAAGATGATGGGGTACGAGTAATAGGAATCGCTACTGCCTTTGAAGATTATGATAAAAATACTCTAGATAATTTAAAAAAATTAGTTGAGACAGGCGAAGTAATTGGAGAGACAAAAGATGCACTGTCAATGTACGGTCAACTACAAGCAGGTAACAAACTGCCATACAAGATTCCATTTCCATTAGCAATGGACAAACTAACCAAGATAGATGGCAAAGTAAGTGATGATAAAGTAATGCAGTTTATCTACGGACAAATTCCAGAATTTGATTCACAACCAGAAGAATACAGAAAACAGATAATCCAAAGAGTCAAAGACTACATGAAATCAAAAGAGTATTCAGCAGAAACTTTTGAGAAATTTTCCTTACAAGGAACACCTTCAATGATCATAGTGGATAGAAAAGGAATCTTAAGAGATGTCTCCTTTGGACAATCAGGAAATGTAGATGCAGTTATTCGAAAATTGTTAAGCGAATAAAATCATTTAGATTTTTTATCTTTTTTCTTTGATTTGTTTTTATTTTCCAAAAGGTCTATTGCTCGTTGATTCGATAAAGTCCAGGCTTTGAACATCTGTCTAAAAACTTCATTTAGTTGCTTATTTTCTGTAGTTCCTATCTGTATCTTGTAAGACTCCCATGCAGCAATAATTGATTGATTGCTTTTTTTTAAAAATGCTAGCGCTTCTTTTTCTCCCAATAATGAAGAGGTAAAATCACCGCTATTTTAGCCAATATCTAAAGTATAACAAGCAACACAGATAGTATCACAACAATACAAAATCCGCCAATTAGTGCAACCTTTCCATTATCCACAAATATTCACCATACAGATAAAATAAATATGAATTTCATTTGCAAATGTCAAATATTCACCGTAGAAAAGTGGCAGGGTTTGTTTTTATACAAGGAAAACAGGATTGTCTGACAATGAAAATCACTTATTATGTTTTGGCATCATTGATTATTTTATCATGCACACTGGTTATTCCCAATATAGTTGCACAACAAAGTCAATCAGATAAAAAAACATACACCATAGGAACATATCTCCTAAATATTGGAAAAATTGATCTTCAAAATGGAGCTTATGATCTTGACTTTTACATTTGGATAAAATCTGATGATGCTAATTTTATTGAAACAAAACCAAAAATTGAATTTATGAATGGAAAAGCCACTATAGAACCAATCACAATTGAAAAAAATTACTATGAGGTAAGAGTGAAAGGAATATTTCAAAAAAATATGGATTTTAGAAATTACCCCTTTGAAAAGATCTTTCTAACAGTAGAGATAGAAGGTCTTGAAGACATGAAATCTTTAGAATTTGTTCCAGACTTGGAAGAAAGTGGTGTGGATGATCTAGTAAACATTCCAGGATGGAATCTAAAATCTACAAACTCGGATGTTTCTATTCACAAATATTCAGATGGTTCAGAATTTTCCAGATATGTGTATTCACTTGAGATTGAAAGATTTCACTTGTCTTCATTTTTGAAGACTATGCTACCAGTAATTATAATCACAACTATTGCAATGCTTGCATTTTGGATGAGCCCAACAAACTTTACTGCAAGAATAGGTCTAGGGGCATCTACATTACTTGCAGCAGTTGCAGCCCACCTTAATGCTGCAAATCAATTACCCCCGATTGGATATCTGACACTGTTTGACAAGATAATGATTATAGCTTATGCTCTATTTCTCAACAATCTTCTTTCAATGGTTATTCAAATGAGATTAATCGATCACAAACGTGAAGAAGATGCAATCAAGATTAATGCAAAGATGCGAAAATCAATGCCTATAATTTGTGTTTTAATTTTCTTGGCATTACTAGTAGTATAATTTTTAGAAATTAAAATCAATACCCCCAAAACGGAGTGCTAAGTAGCATCATCATTATTCCATAAAATGCAGCAACACTGATTGCAACAGCAATAGCTCCTTTAGTAGTTTTTTTCATACGATGATACAAATTAATTCAGACTTAAGAATTTTTAAAAATCCTTTTCAAATTTGTAACCAAATTAAGATAAAGCTTGTTTCAGAGTATCATTGATTACTTTGGAATAGCTGCAAGAGGAGGTTGTTTTCTGCATAATTTTTACTTGTTTAGCACGAAGTTTCTTGTCAACATCATCATCAATCATAACTGTGATTCTTTTTACCAATGATTAATTTATGAATTAGCATATTTAAGAGAAGAAGAGATTTCTCACTAGTGCTAATTATGACAATCTTTATTGATGAGCTTAGAATTTAATTTCACAATTACTACTGTAGGTGCTACAAAATACATTCCAATGTTTAACAATATCACAGAAAGTCCCAATCCAACCACCGTAATTTCAGAATCATCAGATAAAGACAATATAGATAGAGATGAGATCATCGGAGTAATTGTAATCTTTACTAGTTCTTTGAAAATGGGATTTTCGCGCTCGTAATCAGCAATTACAGGACTAAATGAATAATACACATCATTAAAGGAATTCATAAATAATTTTCCCGACTCTGTTTTGAGTAATTTATTATCTCTAATTTCACGTAGTTGTTGTATTTGCGGAGCTAGTTCACTACCATATGCTGCAGTTGCAATAAGACAACCACCACCATTATCAATTTCTTCAGATGTTTCATCAATTGTAGTCTGATTTAGCCCACGAAGATAATCAGTGCCTATAATCTCAATTTTACTATCACCAGAACCTGTAAAATTTAATGTAATAAATGAAATTTGATCATTGATCTTTACATTCGGATGATATTCCTCACCATTTATGTAAAAAGTAAAATTTCCACTCAAAAGAGTTTGTGGAATGTACACCTCACCTAAATTATTTTCAAGACCACTAGTGATGTATAGAGTAAGACGTTTTTGATCATCATCAAATTCATAATTTGAAATATCAAAGTTTGAAACCGTTTGAACTTCAAAAGAATGTCCGCCAGTTTTAACTTCCAATCTGTTTACCAAACCAGTCCTATCAGATAGTTGAGCAAATGCAGGTGTAATTACTAGTAGTAAAAGTAAAACGAATAAGATTGATTTCAATTTATGCGATGATTTGAGGAATTCTTTGTCGTAGTTCTTTGTCTTGTGCAATTCTTGGATGCATTGGATCTGCCAAGATAACTTCAAACCAGTAATGCATACCATCTTTGTAAACAAAGTATGAACCTAAAAGTTTCATGTTTGGATATCTTTCAAGTACTCTTCGTACTGCAACTGTCTTCATGTCATCATCTGCTTTGATTCTAGTAACACCAAGATGTTTTGGTCTTCTTCCGGCAACTGGTCTTTGTTTTCGCATACCACCAGTACCGACTCTCATTCTAACAACAACAATACCTTGTTTTGCTTTGTAACCTAATCTACGGGCTCTTTGCAAACGACTTGGTCTATCTATGCGAGTAATGGCACTATCTTTACGCCATTCTACTACTCTATCTCTAATTTCAGGAGTATTATCCTTCCATAGTTTGATCCAAGTCTTGTCTTGTATACTAGGCATATCGATTTTAGTAAAATCACCCTTTAATAACTTAAATCGTCTAGCATCCGCTAAGATATCAAAAATGCTCCTTGAGTGGGTATTTCAACCGCACCCAAAGAGTTTGCATCCGCAGAAAACTCGATAATTCAAGTCACCATATTTTCATTAAAAAGGATTTCTGAGCATAGATTTGAGATTTTTATTGAGTAATCATAAAGAAAAGCAGATGAAGACAACACATTGGATACTCATCATGGTATTGGTGGCCGTTGGCACTTTACCAAGCGTTTACGCCATGCCCTCTGTTGAAATTATAATGGAAAAGACCACTTACAATTATTGTGAAAAATTATTCTACACCATCAAAGTCTCTGAAATTACAGGAGACCCTGCAATATTACACATTACTGACCAAGCAGGAAAAACAAGTAGTGCAATTCCAATTCCAATATCTAATTTAGAAACTCCAATTCCATCGGTTATGCCATTTGAGGCAGAAATTTTTCCACCAGGAAAATATATTTTAGATGTTGAATATTCTGGTGGAGAAGATACCACATCATTTGATTTGTTGGATTCAGAAAATGTGTGCATATCAACTGTAATGAAACAGTTTGCATTTAGTTGGCTTAACAACCAAATATCAGATGGATTTTTCATAGATGCAATAAACAAATTTGTAGATAAAAAAGTAATCAATATTCCAGATAACATAAGTGAAAAGAATCTCCAAGACATACACATACCAATTTGGGTAAAAAATGTAGTTGCATGGTGGCTTGAAGAGAAAATTTCAGATGGCGAAGCAGCAAAAGCAATCCAATATTTGATTAACAAAGAAATTATAGTAATTTAAAAAATGAATAGATACTCAAAGATAACACTAGTGGCAATAATTGTCATAATAATCCCATTTGCATATTCAATATTGAATATCTTTGCAGCAGACCAGTTACAATTCAAATGGAGTGAAGGCAAGTTTAGTTTTTTTGAATTATCAAATGGTGGAGATGTGGAATTTTGCAATACGATGCCATATTGGTCGAGTTTTCAAAAATTTGAAATAATTACTTTTTATGATATGAAACAAAACGGAGTATTTACGGTATATCCACTGACAATAAATCCAGCATCGACTGCTGTTCAAAAAGGAGTATTTACCTCTGAAGAATTTACTGCAGCCCAATATTTGTTTATGAACTTAGATTTTGAATTTGATGGAGGAGATATCAGAATAGACCCAAACAAGTTGTATGTAATGGTAAACATCAGTACTCCAATTATCGGAATAATCCCATATACTACCACTTTACAATATTCAGGATTTGAATTTAGTAATTTAATGAATAATGAAAAATTAAGTTGCTAGATTATTTACTACTCTTACTTGCTTTTGACATTATAGCCAAAACAAGTCCAACAATACCTGCGATGATAAATCCTGCAACAACTCCAATGACTAGTTGTTTTCCTAATCCTTGAGGTACAGCTTCAGATTCTGTAACTGGTTCTGCTACACATTCGCCATCTTCAAGTATAGTTCCAGGTCCACATCTTTCATCTAAAATACAAACGCCATCTTTGAGAATTGTTCCAGGTCCACATTCTGTCTTTGGTTTCTCATCAACTGGTTTCTCAATAGGTGTAGGAATTGTTACTTCCTCTTCTTCAGGTTGAATAACTTCTTCCTCTTCTACTGGCGTAGTTACTTCCTCTTCAGGTTGAGTAACTTCTTCCTCTTCTACTGGCATATCTTCAGATGAACCAAATTGAGAACCAATAATTTCAATCTCTTCAGTTCCAAAAGGCAAGGAAATGCTTAGAGTTCTACTTTGATCACTAGTATTAGTTTCAGAATATTCTGGCTCATCACCATCAACTAGAATGATAAAATCATCATCTTCACCTTGATAAACAGAATCAAAAAAGTTTCTATCCAGTGTAATTTCCAAAGTTCCTGGAGAACCAGTTACATCCACTTCAATAATCAAAGAAATAAAATCAGCATCAGCAGTAATCGAAGAAACAGTTACTCCAGTGCCAGTATAATCAACATCATAAGAGACTCCATTCACGTTAACAGTAGAAGTCTCCGCATAAACAAAAGCTGAAGAAACAATCGCAATTAAAATTAATCCAATTGAGATTTTTGCAAGTGAACCCAAACTTGGCATTCTTCCTAGTCGGTCAGATTGTGCATCCATACCTTGACTTCGCATAAGGAATTTCTACAAAATCCGTCTTAAAAAGAATGGGGCGATATTTAATCACGTATCAGTCAAGCTTTTTTGGGTTATTCTTCTAGTTTACGCAGAAATCAGATTACGCCACGCAGAATCTGAATAATTTTCTCCCCAATTATGTTGGCTGCCAAAGATTGAGCCTCCTTTGTCTGAGCCCCAATGTGAGGAGTTAAAATGACATTATCCAATTCAGCTAATTTGTTTCCTATTGCAGGCTCTTTCTCAAAGACATCTAAAGCAGCACCGCCCAAATTACCATTTTTTATTGCTTCATACAAAGCATCTTCATCAACTACTCCACCTCTTGAAGTATTGATAATTTTTGCAGTCTTTTTCATGGTAGCCATTTTTTGAGCATTAATCAAATGATAGGTAGAGTCTAACAAAGGCACATGTATGGAGATATAATCAGAACTTTGTAATAATGTATCCAAATCAGCTTTCATCAATCCAACTTCTTTTGCAAACTCTTCATCAATTGGAACTACATCATAACCAATAATATTCATATTTAGTCCTCTTGCAAGTCGTCCTAATCTTTTTCCAATGTTTCCTAATCCAATAATTCCAAGGTATTTACCTCTAAGCTCTGTTCCTTTTAATTCACTTTTCAACCACTGACCATTTCTAATTGCTCTATCACCTCTTGCTGTTTGTCTAGATAAAGTCAGCATAAATCCCAAAACTAATTCAGCAACAGCATTCATTGCACCTTCTGCAGCATTAATTACTCGAATGTTTTTTTCTTTAGCTGCCACTTGATCAACGTTATCTAATCCAACTCCAACTCGTGCAATGATTTTACATTTATCAGCTTTCTCAATCATCTCTCGTGTGATAGTAGTTCGACTTCGAACAATCACAATATTGAAAGTAGAAATTTTTTCTTTAATTTGTTCAGGAGTAATTTTTGGCTCATAGGAAACTTTCAATCCATTATCCTGTAATATTTTATTCAAAACTGGATCTACTTCATCACAAATTAAAACAGAATCATCAAATCCCATGTAATTAAGAAAAAAACTACAGAATATAACTCATTAAGAATAGAAAAATAGAAAAAGTTGAGTTTAGTACCTATCTAAGGTACTGGTGGTAATGTTGGTATTACTTCCCATAAAGGAATCATACCTGCATCTTTCATTTCAGAAGCTACTTCATCAGTGTATAGACCATGAATGTTTACTGCTGGATGTGCAATACTGTTCATTCCCATTGGAGGGACAGCATCACTTGGGTTACCCAATGCGTAAGCATATGATGGAACTGGTGCTGGAATTACTCCTGCATCAACCAATCTTGGATTCAATCCAAATGGATCACCTGCTACAAATACCGTAGCTGCGCCAGTGTAAATTGCGGCATAGTCGTGATTAACTGCTGCATATGCACCTGGTTCGTCAAATACCAAATCAACAATCATTCCTTGTGAGCCACCGAGTAACCATGTTTCAGTTGCTGCGGATTGTACTCTGTTACCTTGTGTAACTCTATCCAAGATTTCACCAACAATGTGGAAAAATACTGGTTCGTTACCTTGGTTTTCGACAAAGAGTCTTACATGCTGATCATTTTCAACAAATAAGAGTTGTGATTGGTACTGCTTGTGTTCAAGTCCATTCCATGGTTGTGCAACAAAGATGTTCTTGTTTGCATCACCTTTTACAAGGATGTTATGTAACATGTTTGGTACATAACCAAATTGCATTCCGTTTACAACTGTTGCAGTGTTTTGATGTCCGAACATTTTTCCGGCATCATAATTACCTTCAGGTGTAAGGTACAATTGGTTGTATTGGAGTGTGAACTCTAATGCATCTGCATCGTAGAACTGTCTGTCTAATGTTACTTTGCCATTACTAACTGCGGTTTTCTCGACCATTAATTTGTTGTAACCATCAATTGGGTCAACAATTGTTAGTCCGTACATGCCGGAAAGAACATGTTGATCCATTCCAATGAGTTTTACACCAGAACAATGGTATTTGAAAACACCAGCTGCTTCTGCAATGTAGCAGTATTGACTTGTTTCACCCGGATTAACGGATTCAAAGTTTCCTGCAGACATTTGTGACGCATGCATATCGTTACCGTGTCCAGTAACTTCACCTGCTGGGATTGTAAGTGTCATTTTTACGACATCACCTTGAGTAACTCTTAGTGTTGGTCCTGGGACTTGTCCACTAAAGGTCATTGCATTGAATGTCTTTCCTCCCATGATTGGAAGGGTAACACTTTCACCAGTCAAGTTAAACTCTACGACTTTTCGTCCAGAGTCTGCTAATGCGCCACAATCAGTTTCTGCGAATGCCTCTGGCATTACAAGCTGTAAACCGCCCATTTGGTGGATTTGTTCAATTACATCGGCGTTCATTTTTGAAACGTCAAGTGATTGTCCACTAATTTGGGTTTGTGTGTATGTGCTTCCGAATAAGGTTGCTCCCATTACAGCGACTGCTGCAATAGTAAAGAGCATACTGATACGCTTATTCATTATGCAACGTGTTCATGTTTCATATATAATAATTCCCATTTTACTACCTAAAAATAAAAAAAAATCACTAGAAAAAGAATGAATAATGGTAAAATAAAGAAAAATCAATATGAAATTTAGATTAGATGAAGATTCACTAGGCAAAGTCAAAATCCCATCAGACGCATACTATGGGGCATTTACAGGAAGAGCAGTCAAACAATATCACGTAACAGGAAACAAAGCACATCCAAATTTAATAAAATCATTTGTCATGATAAAAAGATCTGCAGCAATTGCAAACATGAAGACAAAAGCAATTGATGCAAAACGTGGAAATGCAATAGTTTCTGCATGTGATAAAATATTGGCTGGAAAATTCACAGACCAATTTGTAATTGATATGATCAATTCAGGTGCTGGAACAGCTTTCAACATGAATTCAAATGAAGTAATTGCAAATGTTGCCTTAGAAATACTACACAAAAAGAAAGGTCAGTATCAACACTTACATCCAAATGATCATGTAAACATGTCACAGTCAAGTAATGATACTTATCCAACTGCAATGCATGTTGCAATTCTAATTAATCTAAAAGATACAATTCCAGCAATTGACATACTAATAAAATCATTAACAAAAAAAGCAAAAGAATTTTCATCATTTAAAAAAATTGGAAGAACACATTTGATGGATGCATTACCAGTAACACTTGGAAGTGAATTCACAGCTTATGCCACATCTATTACTAAAGCACGAAATGTAATTGTTTCATCTCAAAAAGAATTACAAAACATAGCACTAGGAGGAACTGCAGTCGGTACTGGAGCCAATACTCCAAAAGGGTATAGAAAAATTGCAATAGCAGAACTTGCAAAGATTTCAAAATTATCTCTAGTTCCAGAAAAAGATATGCAGTTTGGATTGCAAAGTAAATTTGCAGTAGCAAACCTTTCAGGGGCATTACGTAACTTAGCACTTGAAATTGGCAAACTTGCAAATGACATCAGATTAATGGCTTCAGGTCCAGTTGCAGGTCTTTCAGAATTAGGAATTCCTGCAGTACATGCAGGTTCTTCCATCATGCCAGGCAAAGTAAACCCATCACTAGCAGAATGCATGAACATGATTTGTTTTAACATAATTGGAAATGATACAGCCGTGTCATATGCAGCACAAAGTGGACAGTTTGAACTAAACGTAATGATGCCAGGTATGCTAAAGTGCATGCTTGAATCTACAGACATGTTGAAAAATTTCTTGCCAATATTTTCTGCAAATCTAATTGATGGATTATCTGCAAACAAAGAAAAACTTCAAAGTAATATAGAAAACAGTCCAGTGATCGTAACACTTCTCACACCAAAGATTGGTTATCTAAAATCTGCAGAACTGTTCAAAGAATCCCTAAAAACTGGAAAATCAATTAGAGAATTAGTTACATCAAAGAAACTGATGGACAATAAAGAAATTGATGCATTGTTTAGATAAATCATGGCAAAGATTTTCGTAGAAGCATACGGATGTTCTGCTAGTTTTGCAGACTCGGAAATGATTTCAGGATTAATTGTAAACGGAGGTCATACACTAGTCAAAGATTCTTCAGAATCAGATTTGAACATAGTAGTAACATGTTCGGTAAAAGATTCAACTGCAAATAAAATGATGCATCGAATTAATTCTCTGAAATCAAAACCGTTAGTTGTAGCAGGTTGTCTTCCAAAAGCTGAACAAAACACAGTAGAAAAGATCACTCAAAAAGCAAGCTTGCTAGGACCAAACTCATTAGGAAAGACATTACAAGTTATAGATTCGACATTAAGAGGAACAAAACAGGTAGCACTAGAAGATTCTGATTTATCAAAAGTAGGATTACCAAAAGTAAGATTGAATCCAGTAATTGGGATTATTGAAATTGCAAGTGGTTGTATGAGTGAATGTACTTTTTGTCAGACCAAATTATCTAAAGGCGATCTCAAAAGTTACAGATTAGGAGATATCGTCAGACAGGTTGAAACTGAAATAAGTGAAGGATGTAAAGAAATTTGGTTAACTTCTACAGATAATGGATGTTATGGTTTGGATATCAATACCGATTTGCCTACTTTGATAAATGCTGTAACAGAGATTCCAGAGGATTTTATGATAAGAGTAGGTATGATGAACCCAATGTACATGCCAAGAATAAAGAATGAATTGATAAAGTCATTTGATAGTGATAAAGTTTACAAATTTCTACATATCCCTGTACAGAGCGGCAGTAACAAAGTCCTAAACGATATGAAACGAGGCCATACTGTAAACACAGTCAAAGAAGTAGTAAAAAAAGCCAGAAAGCGATTTGAAAACTTTACAATTTCAACTGACATCATAGTAGGATTTCCATCAGAAACAAATGAAGATTTTGAGAAAACATTCGAACTAATTAATGAAATACGCCCAGACATCGTGAATCTTTCAAAGTATAGTGCAAGGCCAGGTACAGAAGCTGCAGAATGGGATCAGATAGAAGTATCAGAAATAAAAAGAAGAAGCAAAATCATCTTCAATCAAATAAATAAAATTTCATTAGAGAATAACCAAAAATGGATCGGTTGGAGAGGCAAAGTTTTGTTTGATGAAGAGACTAGCGAGGGCATTAAAGGAAGAAACGAGGCATACAAATCAGTATTTGTCAAAGATAAAATCAAGATCGGCCAAACTCATACAGTCGAAATAATAGATGCAACTACGCATAGTATTCTTGGAAAGATCGTAAGCTAATTTTTTTAGATTGAAGATTTGATTAAAATAACGTAAGAAGGTTTTTTATCCAAATCAGTGAATAACACTTGAAATGACTTTTCAAGTAAAAGAACCGATCTTAATTATTGGTTTAGGTGGCGCAGGCTCAAAATTAGCAATACAAGCCAAAGATACTCTAATTTCAGATTGTCTAATTATCAGCAATGATCAAAAAGACCTACAATCAGGAAATGATTCAATCAAGGTTTCGACTGATTCAGTCATCAATCCATCTGTTCAGTTAATCAGAGGCTCAACATACAAAGTGGCAGACCAGATAAAGTCCAAAATTTCAAACTATTCTACAATTATACTAATGACTAATTTAGCAGGAAAAACGGGGTCTGCAATATCCCCTGTAGTCTCAGAAATTTGTAAAGAATCAGACAAAGGACTAATTTCATTTGCAATAATGCCATTCAAATACGAAAAAGATAGAATTTTCAATTCAGGCATTTCATTAAAAAGAGTGAAAGCAAATTCACAGTGTACCGTTGTTCTAGATAACGATTCATTATTAGAGAGTAATCCAGATTTAAGCCCAAAGACATGTTACAAAATTGCAAATGATGCAATAATGCATGTAGTTAGTTCATTGAGTTCCTCAGAAATTCCAAATGAAACAAACATACTAACAACTAGCAAAGATGGTCAAAAAATCGAAGAATCTTTAAGAGATTCACTCAAAATGTTATATGAAAATGCACCACCACACTCTGTAAAGCATTCAATGCTCTATGTGGTAGGCGGGAACAATATTCCAGCAGGAGTATTAAATTCAATTTCAAATCTAACCAATGGAATACTTGGTGAATCTAGCTCACATATTGATATGTCATCATCTTCAAGTGAATCAAAAGTAGTAATGTTATCTTCCATTCAAGGAATGACAAAATTTGAAAAATATGATCCACTAGGAATGATTCCTCAAGAAGATACACTTGATTGGACACATCCTGACTGCAGTATTGATTATAAATTAGATTTATACCAATTAGAATAAAATTATCTTGTAGTAATTTTTAGAGACTAAATTTTTAGTTAGATTTTTTAGATGTTTTTTTAGCTGGAGTTTCTTTCTTTACTTCTTTAGCTGGAGTTTCTTTTGGTGTTTCTTTCTTTACTTCTTTAGCTGGAGTTTCTTTTGGTGTTTCTTTCTTTACTTCTTTAGCTGGAGTTTCTTTTGGTGTTTCTTTCTTTACTTCTTTAGCTGGAGTTTCTTTTGGTGTTTCTTTCT